>JAYVNW010000249.1:0-3678 GCA_043758225.1 Candidatus Kuenenia sp.
ATTCACCGGTCGGAAAGAATCCTGAAGACTACGGCGTCAGCCTCATTTCTCTGCCGCCGGTGAAGTTTGCAAAGAACGACATTGGCTTCAACGACCCCACCGGCGTTGATCACGACGTGTTGGGGACTGGCCTGAACAAAGGTCTCTACAACTTCATGCACGGGCTCGGTCTGGACGCCGATATTCGCAGCTGGTTTCCCGGCCGCGTCCCAAAGTCGAAAGTACCGCGAAATTTTGTCGAACAGGCTTTGAAGAGCAACTGATGCTGATGAATCGCAGCGTACCGGCAAGCTGACGCATGCCGCTCGCCGGCTATGAACAATACACGGCATTCGCTGCAGCGATCGCAGCTCCTGGTGACGGCTTGATTCCCTGTCGATTTAAACACTGTTCGAGTGCGGCGAGAAATAGCAGCACGTTGGACTTCGTCGCGGCTTCGCCCATGAGGCCGATTCGCCAGGTTTTGCCTTTCATTGGTCCCAGACCGCCGCCGATTTCGATGCCGAATTCATTGAGCAACTGGCTCCGGACTGCCGCATCATCGGCTCCGTCCGGAATCAACACGGAGTTCAGCATCGGTAACGAAGTTTCCGCAGCCACTGAATAGCGAATACCCATCGCTTCGAGGCCCGTCTTCAAAGCCGTGTGATGCAATCGGTGACGGACGAATCGAGGTTCCAGTCCTTCCAGCAGCACAAGTCGCAACGCCTGGTGGAGAGCATAGTTCATGTGGATCGGAGCGGTGTGATGATACGCTCGATTATTGCCCCAATAGTTACGCAGCAGCCCGATATCCAGATACCAACTGGAAACCTTTTTCTTGCGTTGATCCATGACTTCAAGAGCCCTGGGGCCAAACGTCACAGGAGCCAGGCCCGGTGGGCATCCCAGACATTTCTGAGATCCGCTGTAGGCCGCATCAATGCCCAATCGATCAATTTCAACTGGCAGTCCGCCGAGCGACGTTACGCAGTCCACAATCAGCAACGCACCGGCATCGTGAACAATCTTTGCAATCTCTTCCAACGGTTGTTGCGCACCGGTTGAGGTTTCTGCATGGACGATACCAACAACCTTCGGTCGCACGTTGGCAACTGCCGCAGCGACTTCTTCGGGAGTGAAAACTTCACCAAATGGACGTTCGATTTTTGTGACTTCGGCGCCGACGCGTTCGGCTACGTCGGCCATACGACCACCGAAGACGCCGTTGACGCCAACGATCATTCGATCACCGGGCTCAATCAGATTCACGACGCACGTTTCCATCCCCGCGCTGCCGGTGCCGCTGATGGCCATCGTCATGTGGTTTGTCGTCTGAAACACAACCCTCAGCATTGCCTGAACTTCGTCCATGACTTTCAGGAAATATGGATCAAGATGGCCGACAGTCGGTGCTGCTAAAGCAGCAAGGACGCTGGGATGGATGTCACTGGGGCCAGGTCCCATGAGGATTCGCTGTGGCGGGGAGATTTGATTTGGAATCATGAAATGGCTGTTCTGAGATAAAATGTAACGCAAGTGAAATCTGCGAACGCGATTTCGTAGGACGGGTCTCCAGACCCGTCCAGAAATATTTTCGTATCACGAGGGGACCGGAGTCCCGTCCTACTATTGAGTGTTCTGAGGCAGGAGCCTTGGAATAAGGGTTTATGAAATCTCGGGGACTTCGAATCCTCTTCGGTAATCTCGACGAATCCATATGTTCGCAGCATCGGCATTTTCGCCAGTGAAGCGACCAGTCGCAGGATCAAATTCCAGCACCGCGCTCACGCGCACATCTGCACTGTCTGGTGGCACAGAATGGGCGTGAAGGTGATCGTGCATCTCCTTCAGCAGCGACTGCCAAATATCAACATCAACGCTCATTAACGGTTCATGGTTGAACTTGCCACCCGCTTGAAACGCGATGTTGGCAAGGTTACACCAGCCTGTGGAATGATGTCCGATTTCGACGTCGGTGTTGAGCGATGTTTGCTGGCGACTGCGAACGGCGTCGATGAAGTTGGCCTGATGCAAACCCATGCCGCTGGTGCCTTTAAACTTCTTCAAGACTTTGCCGTCTTTGTCGAATGCAGTCCCGTTTCCACGCTGACCATCGAAACGGCCGCCTTCGCCATACACAATGTAGCCACTACCCGGGCCGGGATGAGCTGGCGATTTTGTTTCTTTCGGTCCAGCCGTGAGATTGCTCAAACCAATTACGACAGGCATCACACCAGTATCAAAGTAAACAAAATGAACGTTCGGAGTTTCGCCGGCATCGTTCCACGTGACTCGACCGCCACCCCCAAGAATTCGTTTCGGCAATGTCACTCTGTCCTGAAACACATTGTTGCGGACATCGTCGAGTACATGCACGCCCCAGTTGCCCATTTCGCCGGAGCCAGTGTTCCAGTCCCAGTGCCAGTCGTACTGCAACTTGTCGCGGAAGATCGGTTTGTCGGCAGCAGGGCCAAGCCACAGATCGAAATCGACAGACTTCTCGATTGGCAGCGGTTCGGTACGTTTGCCGATGGAACCACGAACTCCGATACGATTGACGCGAGTCGATAGCAACTTGCCAATTCCCTGTTCTTCATGGAGGAACTTTTTGATCTCCGCCTGCATCGGATCGGAACGCTGCTGAGTCCCCACCTGACAGATGCGACTGTATTTGCGTGCCGCCTTCACGGTCTGCTCGCCTTCCCACTGGTTATGCGAAAGCGGCTTTTCGACGTACACATCTTTGCCAGCCTGCATCGCCCAAATCGCAGCAAGACAGTGCCAATGATTGCAAGTCGCAACAACGACAGCATCGACGGTATCGTCGTGGATGAGTTTACGAAGATCGCTGAATGTTTTTGCTGTGGGGAATCGATCCTTCGTCTTGCCGAGCCGTGCCGAATCCGGATCGCAAAGTGCCACAATATCGACACCCTTGATCTTCGAAAACTCACCCATCAATTCATTGGCACGGCCACCACAACTGATGAATCCCAGTCGCACGGCGTCGTTTGACATCGCGGCTTTGGAAAACGAAGGGAAGCTGAAGGCAACTCCTGCAGCGGCGGCAGACGCTATGAATGAGCGACGTGCTATGCGTGACATGTTTGGTGGGTATTTCTATGAGGTAGGATGGGACTCCAGTCCGTCCTGATTCGCTTGATATCTGGTCGGGCCTGGAGGCCCGTCCTGTAAAATAATTCCATCGCCAGAATCGGATCCAATTTAAAGATTCGATGCGGGATGCGTGCCCTTCGCAAGTTCCGCTTCCCATTCGTCCAACAGCGGCCAATCGACTGCACAGGTTCCGAAGTCGGCCATGTGCTGATACCGGTCCAGTCGATCAATCGCGGATTGCAACAGCTTGCGATCGTTTCGGAATGCCGGACCGTGACTCGGCAGTAACCATTGAACACTACTTGCCTGAATGCGTTTGAGTGAATCAATGAACGCCGGAATATCCGAACCGTGATGGCAGTCGATGCTTCCCACACAGCCGTCGCGGAAAATGTTGTCGCCCGAAAACAGCAGGCTGTCCAATCGGAATGACAACTGACCGACGGCATGCCCTGGCGTATCCCAGACCTGCAATTTCAAGTCACCCAGCTTCAGCACAGTGCCTTCTGAGATTTCCTGATCGATCACAAACTTTGGCATTTCAATCGAAATCCCTTGTGCCGGGATTTCTGCAAATGA
>JAYVNW010000250.1:0-1965 GCA_043758225.1 Candidatus Kuenenia sp.
GGCTCAGCGACATCTCAGCAGCATTCGTCCGTTCCTTTCACAGCCGCTCGACAAAAACGTTAAACGTGTTGGCAGTGAACTACATGACGCCCAATCCCGCGATACGTTGGTCATTGGTGACTCGGGCGGTTTGATCAGCTTATGGACACCGGAACCTGTTGCACCGCATCGAGACTTGAAAGGTCATCAGCCACAGGAAGCCTGGGGATTAGCGTTTTCGCCGGACTCAAAGCGTTTGTATTCTGTTGGCGATGACGCCTGTCTGCGTGCCTGGGACATGGCAACCCTGAAAGAGTCCGCTGTTGCTGAAAAGCATACTCAATTGACTTCCTGCGTTGCGGTTTCTGCGGATGGTCAATGGGTCGCGACAGGCAGTTACGACGACCGTGTGATCCTCTGGAAAACAGATTCCCTGGAGCCGCACGCCATACTGGAAGGGCACACGCACGATATTAAAACGCTGACATTTTCCCCGGACAGCAGGATTCTGGCGACCGCCGCGCGAGACAGGACAGTTCGTCTCTGGAGTATTCCGGATGGTGAGCCGATTGATGCGTTCGACCCCGACGAAGGAATCACCCGCGGCATCGCATTTATTGCGGGAGAAACCATTGTGAAGGGCGATGCCGACGGACACATCATCACTGTTGGATTACATCAGGCACCGCATCAGATTCGTGACGAGGGCCAGGAAATCCATTGTCTGACGCTCGCACCCGGGGGCATACAATTGCCTTCAACGATCGCTTTGAATCTGGAGCCTGCCAATGACGGCACGTCGCCAATTCAAACCATGGGAAATGGCGAGCTTCTCCTGGTGGGCTGCAAATTTGGCCGGTTTGAACTGATTCACCTGCCGACGCGTTCAGTCCGGTTCGCAAATAGTTATCCGGGCACAGACATTCGCAGTGTTGCGTTTTCACCGGACGGTCAATCATTCGCTGTGGCAGGCGACGACAATGCCGTTCATGTCTGGCATACAGCGACGGGGCAGGAACTAATGACGTTCGCGAATTTACAGGCAGAAGTAAATCAAGTCGCCTTTTCTCCAGACGGCCAAATTCTTGCTGCCGCACTGCATGATGGTACAATCCGCATCTGGCATGGGCCAAAATCAGACTCAGAGATGGCATTCCGATAAGTAATTGTCCCGAAACAATATGTGGTTTTGCAAAATGTATGATGGACTTCCAGTCCGTCATTTTTCGGACGGACTGGAAATCCATCCTACGGCGAATTACAGAAACTATTTCAGGACAAATCCTAAGCGGACGTTTCTTAGGTCGCAGGCGGCAGAAGGACCCACCAGGCGAGAGCAAACGGGCCGGCGAAGAGTGGGCTGTCCAGAAGGTCGAGCAGACCGCCGAAACCGGGCATTAAGATTGCGGAATCTTTCTTCTGCACGTCTCGCTTGATCAGCGATTCACATAGATCTCCGACCAGACCGATGAGTCCGATAACTGCGGAGTAGGCAATCGTGTTCAGCAATGAGCCCGGTACAATCGTGACTGTGAAAAGTCGCCCCGCAAACGTCAACCACAGCCAGCCACCGAGGATGCTGCCAACGATGGCTCCGAAAAGTCCCATCCGCGTTTTGCCGGGACTCAAGATCGGTGCGAGTTTTCTTGTCCCCCAGAGACGTCCAAATCCATACGCAAACGTATCACCGGATTTGACGCAAATGATCATCGACGCAAGCGCAAAGTAACCAAGATGCGGATTCGGGAACCAACGCATCTGCGCGGTAACCGCTGTCAGTCCTCCGGCATAGAAGACTGTCAACAGGTTTCCGCCAAGCGACTCCATGGATCTCCCTGGTTCACGAAATCGAGTCGCTTCAAAAGTCAGCAGTGCAAGGAACGAGAGCATGAACGCCGCGCCGATCCAGCCGAGTGAATTCAGGAGACATGCTGTTCTGTCGTCACCAGTGTCGTTCGAATAAACGTGGCACCATGCCGCTAGTAC
>JAYVNW010000251.1:0-3708 GCA_043758225.1 Candidatus Kuenenia sp.
CCGGCTTTGCTTCTGAGATCTGTCCCCAACGACGCATCTGCGTCAGAAACCAGATACCATCGCTGTACCACGGGTAGCTGCACTGGTATTTGAAGAACACGTTGAAGTCAGGCATCTCACGCTTGTCGGTCTTCTGAAAGTAGAAGTAACCAGTCATCGAGTTTCGGATGACGTCAAAGTCTGCTCCCACGTAGTCAGCTCGCGACAGGATGCGGCAAGCTTCTTCACGGTTTTTCAATTGACCGGAGGCATCGGTTTCATCGAGCCATTTGCCTGCTCGAATGAGTGCTTTCACAACGGCAATGTGCGTGTTGGGATTCTCGTCAGCCCATTGTTTTGTAACACCGAAGACCTTTTCAGCTTTGTTCTTGTAGATATCGTAGTTCGTCGCCACAGGCACACCAATACCCTTCGCGACGGCCTGCTGATTCCATGGTTCGCCGACGCAGTAGCCCTGAATATTGCCGGCTTCCAGAGTCGCCGGCATCATCGGAGGCGGCGTGACGGACAGTTCGACCTGAGCATCTGTGCGACCACCAGTGTCTGCTTCTGAATACATCCCTGGATGAATTCCGGCCGATGCCAGCCAGTAGCGAAGTTCGTAGTTGTGAGTCGACACCGGGAACACGACCGCCATCTGCAGCTTCTTGCCTTCCGCCAGCATCTGCTCGACAACGGGCTTGAGAGAGGTGGCCTTGATGGGATGTGGAGGTGTTGGTGACTTTAGTGATTCATCATTCGCCTGCATCTGTTCCCAGATGGAATTCGAAACCGTGATTCCGTTTCCATTCAAGTCCATCGTATAGGCGGTGACAATGGGAGCCTTTGTGCCAATCCCGATCGTCGCCGCGATGGGCTGCCCCGACAGCATATGAGCCCCGTCGAGTTCCCCGTTGATAACATTATCCAGCAGCGTCTTCCAGTTCGGCTGAGCAACAACTTCTGCCTGTATTCCTTCGTCCTCGAAGAAGCCTTTTTCCTTAGCTATGACAAGTGGCGCACAGTCTGTCAGTTTGATGAACCCCAATTTCAAAGCCGTCTTTTCCAGCTGTAATGCGGCCGAAGCAGCGGCTGGTTCCAACGCCGTTCCGGCGGGCATTTCTGTCGAGACAGCAGGACTTTTTGCCCCTTCGGCGGACTGTGGCGTGAGTGCCTCCGGTGCGGATGTCTCTGGCTTCGCTGCCGATTCCACCGGTTGTGATTCACCACAGCCGAACGGCACAATCATCAATACAAATACATATAGAACTTCAATCAGTCGACAAGGAATCTGACGTAGCGATGGCACTGATGGCTCCGAAGAAATATATGTCAATGATGAGCATGAATTCGCCTGCTGCTCATCGGCATACTTCGGCAAAGCCCGTGCCGATCTTCGTATTTCCTCAGTTTATGTGGTATATCTTCGCGTTATTCAGTTCATTTGAATGGACTCATACGTGGAACTCCACGTTATGCATTCTTCGACACAGGAATCCTTAGTGACCTTGTGCTTCCGTCCAAAGCAAAGGTGCCCGATGCGTTTGCATGTCCGGGGTTCCGTTCGGAACCGAACCGAAACTCAATCTGTTGGTGAGCCACACTTGAGGAAGTCTGCAGAATCAATTGGAAAAAGCCGTCAACAGAATGAACTGCTGACGGCTTTCAACGATTGCAAACGGGACAATACACCTGGTATTCATCAGAACGTATACGTTAACTGCAGGTAGAACTGTTCGGCATCTGAACGCGCGAGAGGACCTTTGTTAATAGCATCGCCGTAGAAGAACCAGAAGTATCCGGTCTGAACGTTGAACGACTTGCTGTACGTGTATGTTCCGACGATATCCAGTTCGTTCCCCAGATTCCCCTTGCCGCTTCCGGGCAATGCCGCACCAGCTACATTGTAAATCCGGTCAGTCGATTGAGCCTGATCGAAGTAATGCCACTGGCTGACAACGTTAAATTTTGTGTGAGGCTTCACGCCGAGCTGGACTCCGTAATCCAGCAGGTTCTGGCCGGATAGATTATCGATCTGACCCCAATAGGCATGGCCCAGTGGATAGAGCGTATTGAAAGTCGTAATGTTTCCAGTCGTCGGATCTTTGTCGCCGGAGCCGTAGTAGAAGATGCTGCCCAGAGATGGCTTCCATAGAACGTCTTCAAACGTATACCCACCGAGTGCGCCGAGCATGCCAGCCTGTACACCGCGATAATCTGTGGAACCAAAATTGTCCTGGCCGAACTGATACGCTCCTTCCACATCCCAATTCCAGGTGCCAATGAGTCTTTTGCCTTCTTTGACTGGTTGTTTGCCGGCAATACGAGTTCCGACTGTGTGACGTCGACCGTCCATCAGTGCCGGGCTGGAGTTTCGTTCGTCAAAATACAAGTAATAGAAGTCGTACGTGTTGTTTTCGATCCCCTTAAACGTCGAGTACACGCCACTGATCTGGCGACTCATATTTGCCTGGTCAAAACTATAGGGTCGATTGATATTTCCGGAAGTGCCGTTGACGCTCTGCATCGAAAAGGCATCAATGTCCCAGTTACTGCTGGTATACATCATCTTATGACCTTCGAAGTTTCGCATCGTGTTCGCCCAACCCAGGGGTGACAACAGTCGCTGACTTCCATACTGCAAAAGCTGACGTCCATAGCGATATTTGAGCTTTCCTTCACCCACTTCGCCGAGGTTGAGTTCCGCGTACATCTGCAGAATGTCAGTACGATTGATGTCCAGCGGAGTCGCGGTATACGGAGCATCCAGACCAAACATGGATGCATCAATCGCCTGCACGTAGCCACCAATGAAGTCGTTATAGTCGGCCTTGATATAGGGCGTGAATCGCCAAAGATCATAGCCTGAATGCCCTGGCCCACCCGGTCGCAATCGATTTGCCTCATTCATGTATCGGTAGCGAAGTTCACCCCCTGCGCTGTATGTGAAGTCGCCAGCTTTCTTGTCCTTTGGCAATGTGAACAGCGGCTTCTCCCCCGCCACACTGTCAAATATTTTGTTGGCGTCAAACACTTTGTAGTCGCACAACAGGCAATCCGCGATGCCTCCACAACCTGCTTCACCGCAACCGGTTTCACCAGATTGGCTCGCGATGTCTGGCACACACGGGGTTTTGTCCGCAGCCGAACATATCCCTGAAGCCATGCAGGCCAGCAGCGACAACTGCAACGACGGTTTAAGAATCCATGATTTGATGAACATCCCTGATCCCTCCGGGTCTTGACGTTAGTCTCCGTTTTGGGTGTCTTGTCGCTCCCGGAACGAAACAGCGGAGTCAATACTCTGAGATTCGTCACTTCATGCAGTGATTAGAACAGATCTTTCAGCGTTGTTTCCATTAGCACTCCATGTGCAGAAACTGCTCAGTTACAACCGTTAGCTCTTTCCCAGTCGAACTGTGGGAAACCGATCTTCCCGAAGATGAATTGCGAAGCCGAAAGTCCAGCAAAAGTTGCCGATGCCTGCCTCCGGTGCATCTTCAACAAAATATGCCTGCCATGCTTTTGCTTTGCCTGATGATCCAGCAACATGCGATCGCTTGTCACATTATTCTTGTCGGAGTCGCTGAAAATGAATCGCGTTTCAAGATGTCAAATTATTCCGCTCGCCCAACATCAGGTATCATTTCAGATCGACGAACGTGAGGTACTTCGATGGAATTCCGACGTTGACTATCACCGGCCATTTTTCTTCCCCCTCGTCGCGCC
>JAYVNW010000252.1:0-2314 GCA_043758225.1 Candidatus Kuenenia sp.
GGGCATATTTTTAACCTGATTGAGCATGTCGGAATTCGCTGGATCTCCAAACCCAACCGAAACACTTAGTCATTCGTTGGGTCAATCCCCATTCCCATGGAGTTCAAGTCCTCGCCAAACTACTGCAAAAGTTCGACATTCGAGACTTCCAACCCTCATCGAATGGCCACGAAATCCTCGTCTGGTTCCATTCGTTTTTAACCGACCGCATGCAATGCCACTGAGTTGACGGCGGCAAAATGACATCCTGAAACGCCAAAATGGCACAGTCGGGTTTTCCAGGGTGCCTCGGCGGTTGATTCGCAGGGAGGCTTTGATAGCATGTGTCGGTCTCTTTGTGAAGCCCCGGTGAAGATCCGATGACTTTTCAAAGGGTGTTGACAGAATTGGTCTTTTCGGACCTGCTGTGAACCTGACTTTACGTTCGCTTGGTGTCGGCCTGCCGGGACTCAGTAGACTGAATTTGACTTTGGATCACACCTGCACTGATGGGACTCATTGGACTACTTTTGCTGGCCTTTTGCCTGATGATCTGTGTAGCGACGGTGCTGCATTGCTCCACTCGGGTTGCCGTGCGCTTTACTGGTTCTGGTCAGCATATCTGCTGCGGACAGGAACTTGTCAAACTTCGCATGGGATTTGGGCCAGTGCGATCGGCTACCGGCCCGCTGCGGTGGCTGTGGCCTGTGCGGCGAGTGTCCCGAATCGCCCCCGACCTTACTGTGCGGTTGCGTCCATTTTTTCAGACTGCTTTAACACTGGCAATTTTTCAGGCTGCCATTCTTCATCAGCAACGGTGAATCACCGTCGTCGGATGTTTTGCGCACGTTACCGTCAGCTCTTCACGCCATCCCATTGCGGATGCAGGAACCGTTTGTGATTGAGGGGGCGTGTTCATGGATAGTCCAATGATTGTCGGCGTAGTCGTCGCAATCGTGGGTGTTGCAATTGGCTACTTCGTTGATCGTCTGGTCAAAGGTGGTGCCTATAAAACCCGTGATGAAATAGTTCGACAAGCGGAACGTGACGCCGAAAATGTTCGGAAGGATTCGGAGCTGAAGCTTAAGGAAGACATGCTGAAGCGACGCGAAATGCTGGAATCCAAAATGGAAGAAGCACGCGGCACTCAGCGGGAACGCGAACGCGAACTTGATAAGCGTGATTCACATCTGGAAGAACAGCAGGAGTCCATCCGCAAGAAGGAAAAAATGCTGCAGAGCACGCAGCAGAAACTGGCGGAACGTGTAAAGACGATGGAAGCTAAAGACGCCGAGCTGAATCGCCTGCTGAAAGAAGAACAGGAAGTTCTCTATAAGATCAGCGAGCTGACCAAAGAGCAGGCAACCGAGCAACTGCTGAAGCGACTGGATCGTGAACTCACCGACCAAACCGGTGCGATGATCATGAAGCACGAAGCCGAAGTCAAGATGGATTGCGAACGGAAGGCACGTGAAATCATCGGCATGGCCGTGCAACGCTACGCCTCCGCGCATACATCAGAATCTACTGTTTCAACAGTCGATATTCCAAGCGACGAAGTCAAGGGACGCATTATCGGGCGCGAAGGTCGCAATATTCGTGCGTTCGAAAAGGCCACCGGCGTTGACGTTATCGTCGATGATACGCCAGGTGTTGTGATCGTGTCCGCGTTTGACAGTGTTCGTCGTGAAATCGGCAAGCTATCACTTGCGAAGCTGATCCAGGATGGCCGAATTCATCCGTCCCGCATCGAAGAAATCGTCGCAGAAACGACAAAGGAAATGGAAGAACACATTCGCAAGCTTGGAATGCATGCGTGTGAAGAAGCCAGTGTCCGCGGTCTGCATCCAAAGCTGATGGACTTGATGGGACGACTTCATTTTCGCGTCAGCTACAGCCAGAACGTACGACAGCACTCCATCGAGGTTGCTCATCTTACCGGCATGATGGCCGAACAACTTGGTCTCGACGGTACTCTGGCTCGCCGTTGCGGATTCCTGCATGACATAGGCAAAGCGGCTGACCACGAGATGGAAGGCGGCCATCCGGCGGTTGGAGCGGAATTGCTGAAACGATATGGTGAGGGTCCGGAAGTTGTTCACGCTGCAGCGGGACACCACGACGATATTCGCCCGGAATACATCTACACGGTTCTCGTCGCTGCTGCAGACGCGGTCTCCGCTGCTCGCCCCGGTGCGCGGCGAGAGACGCTGGAAAAATATGTTCGCCGACTGGAAGAACTGGAAGCACTTGCGTGTGGATTTCCTGGCGTCGATCATGCATTCGCCGTCCAGGCAGGCCGCGAAATTCGTATTATTGTGGATTCAACCCGCGT
>JAYVNW010000253.1:0-6488 GCA_043758225.1 Candidatus Kuenenia sp.
CAGCTGGCTGGTCGGCTTTGTATTGAGCCGGAACGTAGATCGACCAGTCGCGAGTTGTGCCGTCGAAGACTTTCGATTCGAAGCGTTCCATTTGCTCAATGGTGCCCTTAGGAACGGTGTCATTGGCGACGGCATCAGGATGCGGCACCCATTCAGGCTTGGTATTGACGATCGGCATGCTGGAAGATTCGGCGTTGTCGTCCCACAACCATCGCAGAGCATTCGGAAGTTCTTCGCCGCCCCATTTTCCGCTGTGGCCACCGTCGGTCATCACCAGCTGGTATTTGTATCCAGCAAACTGCAGAGCCTGTGCCAGATCCTGATTGCTCAGCGGCCAGTTGCCGTGCAGGTTGCTCAGGTCGTCCTTGCCTTCCTGCAGGTAGACCTTGATAGCCTTGGGCTTGTCCTTGCTCTTGCGAACGAGTGCCGGATACGCCCAGCCGCCGCGAATATTCGTGAAGCTGCCGATGTGGCTGAGTACCTTGCCGAACTGATCGGGGCGTTCCCACGCTGCGGTGAACGCACAAATGCCGCTCGACGAAATTCCGCAGACGCCTCGCTGGGCAGGATCAGTCGATACGTTCAAACCCTTCAACGCGACGGGCAGAAATTCATCGATCAGGAAGTTGGTGTGTCGATCGCCCATTGAGTCGTATTCGAACGAGCGATTGCTGCGGTCACTGGCTCCAGGCGATGTCGCCGGGATGTTGCCAGGATTGACGAACACGGCGATCGTGACGGGCATCGCTTTCTGGTGAATCAGATTGTCGAACACCACGGGGACTCGAAAGCCGCCGTCTTTCTTTACATAGCCCGAACCATCCATAAACACCATCAACGCGGTTGGTTCATCGGCCTTGTATTGAGCTGGCACATACACGCTGTAATCGCGAGTCGTACCGGGGAACAGTTTGCTGTCGGCAAATTTTCCCGACGTCAACTTGCCTTCGGGCACGCCAGCTTGCACGGTGCGATCGCGTTCGCTGGTCTTGGCTTCATCGGTTGCAAGCGTCGAGGCCGCAAGCAGGATCGACACAACGCACACCGTCAGGACATGTCTCAAACAAGAGCAAATCCTGCGGCTCGCACTATTCAGTGGCGCTGGGGTATTTGCTGAAGTTGGCAGCATGAAATACAAACTTGTGATGCTTGGTTCAACCACGATAATCACATCCGCGCAACAATGGATTTGGATGTCACTGCCTTGAACGAAGCAAGTGACCAGGATTTCGATTCTATCAACTTCAGGTCTCAATGCCAAAGAACTGGAGTGCTCGAGTATTCGGTATGGGGCAGGCGTTCGTATGAAACATTGATTGCCACCGCTGAATTCACCAAACTGCAATTGCTTCGGTGTGCTATGTTTGTACACTAAAACCCATGCGGATTTGGACGTCCGGTCTGATTCAGCATCCCCGCCCCATTATCTCTCCATGAACACTTCCGCATGACGCGTCCGCCTAATTCCCAGTCGTTGCATGCTGGCACAATTCAACGTGGAACGGTGTTGTTCGTTGCTCTGTATTGCTCGATGCAGATTGTTAACGCAAATGCCGAGGAGAAACCTTCAGGGCAAGCGGGGGATGTCAATCGTCTGATAGATCGCGCCGTCGATTTCGGCAACGACATCGTGCCGCTCCTGAGTCGCTATGGCTGCAATTCAGGCGGTTGCCACGGCAAGGCCAGCGGGCAGAATGGATTCAAACTTTCGTTATTCGGGTTCGATCAGACGTTCGACTACGAAGCCATTGTGCTGGAAGATCGTGGTCGCCGCCTGTTCCCCGCAGCTCCGGATGAAAGTCTGGTCTTGAAGAAAGCGATCAATGCGATCCCACATGGTGGCGGCGCACGATTTAAATCAGACAGCGATGCCTATCGGATAATTCGAGCCTGGATTGTCAACGGTGCGCCGGCATCGTCGCCCGACGCGCCGCGAATCGCCAACTTGAATGTGACGCCGACGGAACATGTCTTCACGCACGATCGTCAACAGCCGCTGCGACTCGAAGCTGTGTACTCTGACGGAACGAAACGCGATGTCACGGGGCAGGCGGAATACTCCAGCAACCTGGATCCGGTCGCCAGCGTCAATGCGGAAGGACTTGTGAGAGCCGCTGGCAACAGTGGTGAAGCGGCCATCATGGCTCGCTATATGAATCATGTGGCCGTTTTCCACGCGGTGGTGCCGCACGGTCCGCCGCTGGATGCGATTCCGGACTTCGTTGCAAATAACTACATTGATGAACTTGCCGCTGCGAAATGGAAGAAGCTCGGTCTGAAACCGTCACCACAGTGCGACGATTCCACGTTTGTCCGCCGCGTAACGATCGACCTCTGCGGGCGACTGCCAACGGCTGACGAAACGCAAGGATTCCTGGTGGAGACGTCGCCAACTAAGCGAGCAGATCTCATTGAGCGGCTGCTCGAGTCGCCCGATTATCCTGCATATTTTGCGATGCGATGGGGTGCGATTCTGCGAAATTCGAAACTGGCCGGTGCGGATCAGGCATCGTTTGCGTTTCATAATTGGATCAAGGACCTTATCGCTCGCAATCGACCTTACGATGAGCTCGTGCGAGGCGTGGTTGCAGCTGCCGGCGAATGGCAGGACGCTCCGGCGATCAATTGGTACTGGCAGATGCGTGATGATCAACTGCATCAGGTGACAGCCGACACAGCACAGGTATTTCTGGGCGTGCGATTGCAGTGTGCTCGGTGTCATCATCATCCATACGAACGCTGGAGCCAGGAAGATTACTATGGACTGTCGGGATTTTTCACAAGACTCGGCCGCAAGAGTTTCGGGCAACCGCCGCCATATTTTTCGTCGTCCAGCCCAACCACCGGTGAAAAGAATCCGCTGACCGGCAAAGTTCCGGAGCCCAAATATCCGGACGGTGAATATGTGAAATTTACACCCGAAGAAGACCCTCGACATGCGCTGGTCGACTGGATGACACGGCCAGACAATCCGTTCTTTTCACGTGTGCTGGTGAATCGCATGTGGGGACATTTTCTGGGGCGAGGACTGGTGAATGAAATCGATGACATGCGAACCAGCAACCCGTCAGCAAATGAAGAGCTACTCGACGCATTGGCTCGGGACTTTGTCGATCATAAGTTCGATGTGAAGCATGTGATTCGCACAATCGTCAACAGTCGCGTGTACCATTTGGCGAGCGATCCAACGGACGCGAATAAAAACGATCGACAGAGTTTCGCTCGCTTCTACGCTCGACGATTGATCGCCGAGGTCTTCCACGATGCGATCGACCAGTCATGTGGAACTCATACAAGGTTCGGCGGCATCAGCGACAACGCTCGCGCGGTGGATCTGCCGAACGAAGGCTTCGGTTCGTATTTTCTGGATACCTTCGATCGTCCGCAGCGTGTGTCGGGCTGCGAGTGCGAACGTTCGACCGGTGCGACTCTGGCTCAGGTGTTGCTGCTGGCGAATTCTGATGAGATTGAAAACAAGTTGGCGGATGACAAGGGTCGTGTTGCTGAGTTAGCGAAGTCTGATCGGCCAATTCCAGATCAGATCGCCGAGTTGTATGTGACGGCGTATTCGCGACAGCCGTCGGAGTCTGAGTTGAGTAAGGCGGTTGATTTTGTCGAGACTCAGGAAGACAAACGCAAGGCGCTGGAAGACGTATTGTGGACGATTCTGAATTCTAAAGAGTTTATGTTTAATCATTAGACGTGGGACAAGCTGGAAGCTTATCCGTGGGAGTCACCAATGCTCACTATCAACAACAATTCCCGACGCAGCTTCCTGCAGATTGGGTCACTTGGCATCGGCGGTCTTACGCTGCCAAATCTGTTAAGGCAACAGGCTCAGGCGGCAGACGCCGGACAACCGGTGAAGAAGAAGTCTGTGATTCTGGTCTGGCTCGCAGGCGGTCCAAGTCATCTGGACATGTACGACCTGAAGCCGAATGCACCGGCAGAAATTCGCGGTGAGTTCCGTCCAATTCCGACAAACGTCTCGGGCATCGAGATCAGCGAACACTTGCCTCGCCAGGCAGCGATGATGGACAAACTGGCAATTGTGCGTTCCGCTTTCCACACGAATGGCGGACACGGCATGGGTTCGCAGTGGATGATGACGGGGTATCAGCCAACGCTGGAAGTGAATGACAACATCTATCCTTCGATCGGTTCCATTGTGGCTCGTATCAGCGGCGCGAATGATCCGGCGGTGCCTGCGTATGTGAATCTGCCGAAGCCCGTCTCTTTTGGCAAAGCTGCGTATCTGGGAGCGTCTTACAATCCGTTTTCGCCCGAGAGCGATCCGAATTCGGACGGTTTTCAGGTTCGCAATCTGAAACTGCCCGGTCGAGTCGATCTGGCGCGCATGGATCGCCGCCGCGCCTTGTTGAGCTCACTGGATACGATTCGCCGCGACATCGATTTGCAGGGCGACATCGCTGGTCTGGATTCATTTTACCGCGACGGTCTCGATATGGTGACCAATGATAAAGCCATCAAAGCGTTCGACATCAAGAGTGAAGAAGCACCGCTGCGTGACAGTTACGGACGCAATGATCTGGGACAAAGCTGCTTACTGGCACGTCGTCTGGTAGAAGCTGGCGTGACGTTTGTTGCGGTCCAGGCTGGCGGCGGCTGGGATACGCATGGCGACAATTTCAAGCAGCTCAAGGATAACCTGTTACCAAAGTATGATCAGGCCGTGTCCGCTCTGGTACAGGACTTGTTCGATCGCGGATTGCAGAACGATGTGCTCGTAATGTCGTTTGGCGAATTCGGTCGCACCCCGAAAATCAACCCCGGTGCCGGGCGCGACCACTGGCCGGGAGCGATGAGTGTGCTCTACGCAGGTGGCGGGCTGAAGATGGGACAAGTGATCGGTTCGACGAACAGCAATGCGGAATATCCGACGACTAAGCCGTATTCACCGGGTTGTGTGTTATCGACAATGTATCAAACGCTGGGCATCGACTATAAGCACCCTTTCTTTGATCACGCGCAGCGACCACTGCCGATCCTGAATGAAGGGAAGCCGATCGAAGAGCTGTTGTGACGTGGGATAAGCTTCCTGCTTGTCTTTGCAGACCGGCATAGTTCAGATTTTCGCACGACATTTGAGTAGAATTCACGTTGGTCCTCATTGCTGAGTTTTTGATGACAAGCTGGAAGCTTATCCCACATTTAGGGTTCATATCCTTCATGACCCTGGTCACCGCAGTGCACGCAGAACTGCCTTCGATTCGTTTCGATCGTATCGCGCCGCTGGGCGCTACTGCAGGCACAACGGTTCAAGTCGAAATTGCCGGTGCGGAAATTGACGACGTCAAGACGCTGTGGTTTGATCATCCGGGCTTGTCGGCAGAATCGATCAAAGACAAAGAGCGTTGGTTCAACGTGTCGATCGCATCTGACGTTCCGCAGGGTACTTACGATGTTCGTTTGGTGGGACGCTGGGGTGTCAGCAATCCGCGATTGTTTGCCGTGTCGCATGGTTTGCAAAACGTCGCGGAGACGGAACCGAATAACGACCGATCTCAATCGCAATTGATCGAAATCAACAGCGCGGTCGGCGGCATGTCGGACGGAAATGGACAGGATGTCTTTCGATTCACTGCGAAGGCCGGTCAACGGATTGTGATCGATTGCCAGGCCGGAGTACTCGACTCGAACATGGATGCCACAATGACATTGTCGTCGGACGGCAAGTTGCTCGCCAGCAGCAGCGACTATCGTGGTCGCGATCCGTTTATCGATTTTCTGGTGCCGCAGGATGGTGAATACGATGTACTGACGCACGATCTGTCGTATCGGGGAGGACTGCCTTATCGACTGCTGATCACCGATCGGCCTTATCTGGAAAACGTGTTTCCACGCGCTGTTCAAACGGGGCAGATGGCCCTACTGAAAGCATTCGGTCGAAACTTTGGCGGCTCGGCAATCAGTTCGAAATGGCAGATCGAGAACCATGAACTTCAGGAAACTTCCTTCTCGGTTGCAATCCCGGGGGAGATTCTTTCGAACGGTGCAAATCCGTTTTTCGAACACCCGAGTAGTTTCAGCGTGTTGCCGACAGCAGCGACTTGTACGTTGAACGGTTTCCAGGTTCAGCCGATGATCGCGGCGAATCTGGTCACGGGAAATGCCGACGTTGCAGCTTTCAACGCTCAGACAGTGTTGGTTGTGGATTCGCCGGTGACACTGGAATCCGAACCCAATGACGTGGCAGACAAATCACAGACGCTGACGCTTCCTGCGACGGTCAGTGGTCGATTTGATCAGCCACGCGACGCCGACTGGTTTGAGATCGAAGCTGCCGAATCGGGACAGTACGGATTCGAAGTGTATTGCGAACGAATTGGTGGAGTTGCGGATCCATATCTGGTTGTCGTTGACGACAAGGGCAATCGCGTTCAGGAGCTGGATGACTTTGGCCATCGGATCAACGCATTCGACGGACATTTGCGTGATCCGTCCGGTATGATCAATCTCAACGATAA
>JAYVNW010000254.1:0-2016 GCA_043758225.1 Candidatus Kuenenia sp.
GCGTCAATCGCTATCTCATGAACACTGGTGTCAGAGCTCGCGTCACTGCAACGCGAGTGTTCCCATTTGTCCGCAGTGATATTTTCAATCTCAATGGACTGGCTCATAAACACGACACTCTGCTGGAATATGCATATACTCAATCGTCGCAGGGTCTGAGCCAGATTGCTCAATACAACGAGATTGATGACAACTCACAGGAACGTTTTCGAGCTCGGTATACGATGCAGATCTTCCCCGGCGTGGTTCCTGCAGAATTCAATCCTCGCAACTATGCGTTGAGGAATGGAGCTGGCCTGTGGACGAGTGCTCCGTATCACGAAGTTGCGGACAACTTTCAAGCGTTGCGACTCAGTTTCCGCAATCGCCTGCAAACGAAAGTCGGCCCGGCCAACGCCCCGCGAATTCGCGACTGGATGACATGGGAAAACGGTGCAGCGTTCTTCCCAAAAGCCAATCGCGACAACTTTGGCCAGGATTTTGGTCTGCTGTTTAATCACTACCGCTGGAACCTCAGCGACCGCACAAGCGTATTGGCGGATGCCAACTGGGATTTGTTCGAGAATGCTCAGAATTTGTGGAGCGTCGGGGTTCTCAGCCAGCGAAGCCTGCGTGGCAGCGTTTATCTGGGATATCGCCAGGTGAAGGCGACCAATTATCTGGACAGCCAGACATTGATCGGCAGTTACAGTTACCAGATGAGTCCGAAATGGATCTCGACTGCATCATGCGCATACGATGTCGCGGCTGGTGAAGCCCGGGGCACGTCGGTCACGGTGTCACGAGTTGGCGTCGACTGGATTCTTCACTTCGGGCTCGGCGTAGACTTCAGCAAGAACAACGTTGGCGTCGGCGTTTCGCTGGAACCACGCTTCGGACCTCCTTCGCCAACGAATCTGAGCTACTTGCTGGGAATCCAGTAAATGCAGCCGTCTCGCTCGGTCGGGTCGAGCCTTTGAGTGCCTATGTTGCGATGGCGAGGCGAGTTGTCCGATTGGAAGTTCCGCAGCTGACAGTGGCGACTGACAGTGCCGGCTGGCTATGATACTTGAATACAAAAGAACGTGGGCTCATCACGGGGAGCGTGATGGCTACATTTTGAATCTCCCGACTGTAAATAATCCAGTCGTAAACAACGTTTTTTGTGGAGGGAACACATCGCCAATGGACACTGAAGACTATTTGATAGACCATTCCGGATTCGACTGGAAGGAACTGCTTGGTTCATGGGAATGGCTGCTGGAAGACGACATGGCAGTCGCTCCATGGCTGATGAATCGCTTCGGTGATCTGTTCTTTGTCGATGAACTTGGCGCAGTAAACTGGCTGAACATCAGCGATGGCGAACTGACGGAAGTCGCATCGAGCGAAGAAGAATTTTTGGAAATACTCGAAGAATCAAACGATGCTGATGATTGGTTCCTGATGAGCCTGACCGATGAGACCGTGGCCGCTGGAAAAACGCTTGGTGGCGGTCAGTGTTATGGGTTCAAAACGCTGCCGGTCCTGGACGGTGAGTTCGACATCGCCAATATCCTTGTCGTATCGGTGGCTGACTACTGGCGGTACTGTGGTCAGATCCACGCTCAACTCGACGGCCTGCCCGATGGCACAGAATTGGAAATCGACATCCCTGATCTGGAATCATTCGTGTAATAATAGTCGCCGTTCGCTCCGCGAAAGTAGCGTGATTTCGCCGGACCGAAAAACGCCTGAAGCACACTTATTGATCGAGCGATCCTACGTATGCAATCGAAGAAAATCTGTTTATCGTTGCCGATCGCCTGACGCATTCCCACGATCCAAAATCGCACAAAATGTCTACACAAGATCCCATCGAATGACTAATCAAGCGGCCGCCAAATTGTTGTGTCTGTATTTGACGATGATCTCGTGCGGATTCGCGTCAGCTCAAGCAGTGACAGAACAGGCTATCGTCAAAGATCCCGCGGCAACACCGGATCGGTCTCAACTCAAGAGCATCATTGAACAAGCTCACGCGGACTGGAACGTGCC
>JAYVNW010000255.1:0-2416 GCA_043758225.1 Candidatus Kuenenia sp.
TCAGCAGTCCCATGATCGTTGGTGCTATGTCCATCGAACTTGCAAGCGTACTGCACTGCGATGCATTCGACTTCTGTGGATCAATTACCAGTACAGGAACTCGGTAGGAACGAATCGGGAATAGCTGACTTCCGTAGACTCGCACGCCATGATCGCCCATCACGATGAAGTTGGTGTCCTAGTAATATTCTTTTCCCCGAACTCGACGAAAGAAATCCCCGATCGCCCAGTCGGCATAGCGAACGGCGTTTTCTAGAGTCTGTTCATCGCTGTCGATTCGGCCCGCGGGATAGGTGTACGGGCGGTGATTTGAGACCTTCAACAACGTAGCGATAAAAAGTTTCCCCTGTTGGTGAAGTTCGTCAAGTTCTGCGATGGCGCGGTGGAACATGTCCTCGTCTGCCACGCCCCAGGCATTGACGAAGCCGGGATTTTCGAAGTCGCCTTGTTCGATAAAATGGTTGTAACCGTTCGCCGTCATGAATACCCGAACGTCATCAAAAATGCCGCGACCACCGGTTATGAACAGTCGCTCATATACGAGTTATTCAAAGGCAATGTAGTTCAGCCGAGTCTGGAATTCCGCGAAGAACAGCCACTCGGCGACGACCATGCTTAACAACATCGTGGAGCCCGAGAACCATTGAACTTCGAGTCCAATCTGCAACAGTCGCGGCAGTTTCTGCCGATTTCCAAGCAGCGAAAAGATAGATCATTTGCGGAAACGCACAGCAAAGCATGGCGAAGACGTCAAATCGCAAACCCTTCAGAAAGACGAGGCCAAATTCCGCACTGCTGAGTTCTCCGGGGTCGCTGAACCATAGAAGCATTGCGATTCGCAGGACGGTGAAGCAAAACAAAATGTAGGCACCGATTTCCAGCAGGGCTGAATATCGCCCGCCGAACGCGAATTGATTCGGCCGCTCAGTTTTTAATGGTGGGATCGCGGGCTCTGGGATGGATGGAGCAACAACGTGCATTTTTGCAGTTCCAAAGGACTTCCGAATCACAGGCGGCTCGCGTTAGGATTTGGCCTGAAATCATTTCTGGAATTCGCCGTCGGATGGACTTCCAGTCCGTCCGAAAAATGACGGACTGGAAGTCCATCCTGCATTTTGCAAACCCGCATATTATTTCGGGACAATTATTTAGCTGATTCAGCCGATACCAGCGATTTTTGAATCGCTGAGCAGCCCTGTTCTCTGTTCTACGTTGGGACTACAGTCTCGTGCCGATTGGCAAAACAGGTCAACGTCAGTTGCGGGCAATGTTTGTCCGCATAGGTCTCGGATGCGGCAGCTTCGATGCAAGGGAAAGTCTGGGAATCGTCCATTCAGCCGAACTTGCTCAATTCTTTTCCGAAAGCGAGATGATTTGGGTTGTGTTTGGCGTTGGGCTTGATTCGACCTGTGTTTAGACATATCCCACCGTTAGTAGCGCGGGATAAGCTTGAAGTTTGTCATAGCGACTTGTCGGATTCAGCCGTTGGGCTGCTGCATTTACGGAGTGCCTTGTGGAACTTCCAAATCTTCCGCCCTTGTTCGTCTACGGTGGCGTACTGGTCGGGTTTGTCGTGACGAACCTCCTGCTCGCCCACCTGCTGGGGCCTCGCAAGCATACTCCCGTAAAGGATATGCCCTACGAATCGGGTATGGATCCGATTGGTGACGCGCGTCAGCCGTTTGATGTGCGTTTTTATCTGGTCGCAATCCTGTTTCTCGTCTTTGACGTGGAACTTCTGTTTTTGTACCCGTGGGCCGTCAGCGCCTATAGTGAACTTGGAATCCCGCTCGAACTTCGCGATACAGTGTTCGGAGTCATGCTTGTTTTCATGGCAACTTTGGCACTGGCGTGGGTTTATGCATGGCGGAAGGGAGTTTTTCGATGGCGGTAGGACTTCCGGAAAATGTATTCATGACCCGGCTGGATGCGGCCGCAAGTTGGGCTCGTTCTAACAGCCTCTGGCCAATGCCGTTTGCGACGGCCTGTTGTGGCATTGAATTGATGGCAACAGCTGCTTCTCGGCATGACTTAGCGCGTTTTGGTGCCGAAGTGATGCGATTCAGTCCGCGTCAGTGTGACCTGTTGATCGTGGCTGGTCGAGTTGTCATGAAGATGCTGCCGGTGTTGCAGCGAATTTGGTTGCAGATGCCCGAACCGAAATGGTGCATTTCAATGGGAGCCTGTGCGTGTTCCGGCGGTGTCTTCGACACATATGCCGTAGTGCAGGGCGTTGATCGATTCATTCCTGTTGATATGTATGTACCTGGGTGTCCGCCTCGACCGGAGCAATTGATTGCAGCCATCATGGATATGCAGGCAAAGGTGCGGCGCACGGGGACTGTGAACGGTACAGAATTCATGGCTCGCGATACTCCGATGGGGCCGGAACCGTTTGAATCTGAAGAACGCTACC
>JAYVNW010000256.1:0-12855 GCA_043758225.1 Candidatus Kuenenia sp.
TCACACGAACACAGGGAAGCCAGTTGCAATCTGGAAGTCATTCCGGTGGCGTGTTCACTTCCTTTTCACGATGGAAGTGATGATTGACTTCCAAGGCCGGTCCAGTGGTCGCATGGATGTAGTGGCCGTCGATGCTGGGCGTAGTTCTACGCCTCAAACCATAAAGGCAACCACTCTGGAAACGGTTGCTCTTTCTCAGGCGTAGTTCTACGCCTGCAACGGGGTCAAAAAGGCAACTTCGGGTCAATTGGCGGTTGCCTGATTCGCAAAAACACCAGCAAAAACAGGGGTTTTCGGCTTGAGTCGTCAGGCTTAGAAGGCGGTTGCTCTATCCAACTGAGCTACGGGCGCGTTGGTGTTTTGGGAATTCAAACGATTCTAATCGTGCCTGATGCTGCGGAACAATCTCGATTGCGATGTCTCGGTCAGTTTAGATTTATCCACGGGGAAGTCGGAAAAATATGCGAAAAGGCGCTGTTTCGACACTGAACAATGGGGGTCTGTGCACAGAATTCTAACGATTTTCTATCGCGGGAAGGGAAGTTGTGAGTTTTGAACTCAGTCGGGCCAGATGGCATCCTTGAATACTGCATCGACGTCATTACGGGCACAAAGCGTGCTCCGCGTTTCATCGTGCGTTCGAAGAATCAAAGACTGTGTTGGCAAATAGAGGCTGTAATCAACGTAGCAGGAAGGGTCTGGAGACTCGTCCTACGAGTGGTCTTGATGAGAAATCAGGGGATTGCCATTCTCCGCTCGCAGACTGTGGTAATCAGGCAAGAGAGCCGTCTTGTTCAGATTGGCGGGTCACCTTAGACTCCCTGTTTTATGCGGGCGGTGTCGAGATCAGCGGGCCTGCGGTTTATTGGGTCGATCAGAAATCATCAACGTTGTCACAGCATCTGTTTTACAATCAATCACAATCGATCGCTGTTCTGGGTTCGACGGGTTCCATCGGAACAAGTTGCCTTGATGTCGTTCGGCAGCATCCTGATCGATTACGCGCGGCGGGGTTGGTCGCTCATCGAAGTGTGGAACGACTCTGTCAACAAGTGGCGGAGTTTCGTCCGCAGTGGGCGGTGATCGGGGCGGAAGAGATCGCTGTTCCTCCAATGTCTTCGAAGGGAATTACGGAGACCAGTTGGCATCGCGGTTTGGATTGCGTTTCGGAACTGATTCGACGATCAGAAATTGATACTGTGGTTTCCGCAATGGTGGGAGCGGCAGGACTGCCGGCGACATGGGCCGCAGTGGACGCCGGAAAACGTGTGGCGTTGGCAAATAAAGAATCGCTGGTTGTCGCAGGTTCCCTGATCATGGAGCGGGCGCGTCAGACCGGGGCGACGATTATTCCCGTGGACAGCGAACATAGTGCAATTTTTCAATGCCTGCAGGCGGGTCGAAGTCAGGATTTACGGCGAATTGTGCTCACGGCGAGCGGCGGGCCGTTTCGAGGTTTCAGCAGCGAACAACTGAAATCGGTCACACCTGAGATGGCGGTGAAGCACCCAACATGGAGTATGGGGCCGAAAATCAGTGTCGATTCTGCGACAATGATGAACAAGGCGTTGGAAATCATTGAAGCTCGCTGGCTGTTTGGGCTCCCGGCTGACAAAATCAGCGTTGTGATACATCCTCAGTCATGGATTCATTCTTTGGTTGAGTTTCAGGACGGTTCTGTGATCTCACAGAATTCTCCACCGGACATGCGGTTGCCAATTCAGTATGCTTTGTTGTTCCCGGATCGTCCGGAAAGCCCGGCAAGGAAGACTGATTGGAGTCAGCCGCAGACATTAGAGTTAATCCCGCCCGATCTGGACGCCTTTCCGGCGTTACGGCTGGGGTTCGAAGTGGCAGCTCAAGGTGGCACCAGTGGTGCTGTGCTGAATGCTGCAAATGAAGTGGCCGTCGCTCGGTTCTTAAACCGAGAGCTGCCGTTTCATCAGATCACATGTGTCGTTAACGATATTTTACACCACCATGAATTCGATGCCCAGCCGTCACTAGAGCAGTTGCTTAAAGTTGATCGACTGGCTCGGGAGGAAGCCGCTCGGTGGAAGACCTAGCTTTTCAATTAGTCGCCGCGATCGATCTCGGCGGATTATTTACAAAGATTCTGAACGTACTCTCTGTGGCATTGGGTTTGGGACTCGTGATCTTCTTTCACGAACTCGGACATTTCGCCGTGGCGAAGTGGTGCAACGTTCACGTCGAACGCTTCAGCATCGGCATCGGTCCGATTCTGTGGAGTCGCCAAAAGGGTGAAACTGAGTACGCTCTTTCCGCTCTGCCGTTTGGCGGCTACGTCAAGATGCTCGGTCAGGACGACATGGATCCGAATCAGATGACCAGCAGTGAGATCGCAGAAAACCCGCGATCGTATTCTGCCAAGTCCGTCCCACAAAGGATGGCGATCATTTCGGCCGGCGTCATCATGAACGTCATTACCGGCTTCATGTTCTTCACGATTTGCTACTGGTTCGGCGTTAACGAGCCGTCGCCAGTTGTTGGTCGGGTGATTCCTGGCTTTCCAGCATGGACGGCGGGGATGAAAGAAGGCGATCGAATCGAATCCATCAATGGCGAATCAATCCGGAGCTTCGGTGACATATTTGAAGCGATCGTACTGTCAACCGGTGATGTGCGTCTGCAAGGCAAGCACGCGGATGGCGAATCATTTGACATGAAGCTGACGCCTGATCGAGGTGCCTCAGGTCGTTCCGTTGGGATCGGGCCAACTCAGACGAACACTTTAAGCAAGGACATTATCGATCCCAACATGATCGCGCTGTCAGGCTTTCCGTCTCGACAGGCGAAACTTGTGAGTGGTGCGGACGAGGACGTTAAGCCGGCTCCTGAAGTTAAAGCTGACGAGGCGAAAACCGCTGAAGTACAAGCTGGCGAAAAATCGGGAAGTGACAAGTCAGGAGCAGAACAAGCAAAGTCGGAAACAAAAGACGCGGCGAAAAAATCCGATACGCCGGTGGCTCCGACGACGCCGTTTCGACCGGGTGATAAGCTGATTGCATTAAATTCGGAACCCGTGACCAACTTCGTAGATCTGCATCGACTGACCGCGAAGTACGCATCAAAGGAACTGATCTACACGTTCGAACGCACTGCAAAGAGTAATGATCCAAAGGTTTCCGGCAAGACATCGGAAGTGAAGATCAGCGTGCCGCCGGATACCGTGCGGTCGATTGGATTGTGGATGGCCATGGGCCCGGTGAAGGCGATTCGGACAGGTTCCATCGCAGAAAAGGCGGGCCTGAAAGTCGGCGACGTGATTCTGTCCGTGGATGACATGGTGATGGGTACGGATTACGACCCGGTTCGGCTGCCGACGTACTTTTCGGATCGTGCTGATAATGAAGTCAAGATCAAGATCAGCCGCCAGGCCGCTGCCGCGCCGGAACAGCATGAACTAAAGTTGATTCCTTCGGACGATCCAGGCTGGATTGAGACTCCTGTCTTCCAGACGACTCCACTGTCAATTCCTGCCATCGGTGCGGCATTTCAAATTTCTCCGTATATCGCGAAGGTTGTGCCAGGCTCCGAAGCCGAGAAGACTGGCCTGTTTGCGAAAGACCAGAAGATCACAAAGATTGAACTCATTGATCCGAACGAAGAGTCAAAGGATACTCCTCCTCTGCTGAAACTTGATGAACTTGACAAGAAGCAGCCTGGCACGAAGGCGGATATCAATTGGGCATGGGCTTTCAATGTCATTCAGTCCTATCCAGATCGACAGATTCGAATCTACTTCAACGATGGTAAAGAAGACAAAGCCGAACTGTTGAAGACTGTGGAAAAGGTTCCGGATTGGTACCGCTGGATTCGAGGAATTGATGGCTGGGAGTCGTCTTCGGATTTTCAGAAAGGTGATTCATTCGGTGAAGCTACTGAGCTTGGTTTGCGTAAGACTCGCAAGACCGGCATCAACATTTACATGACGCTGCGAACATTGGTTCGAGGTGACTTGCCGGCGGATTCGTTCAGTGGTCCGGTGGGCATTCTTTCAATCGGTTACAAGGTGGCGAGTCAGGGGATGACGGATCTGCTTTTGTTCCTTGGCTTCCTGAGCATCAATCTGGCGATCCTGAACTTCCTGCCAATTCCAGTACTGGATGGCGGGCACATGGTCTTTCTGATTTGGGAAGGAGTCACTCGCCGCAAACCAAGTCCACGTGTCATTGGATACGCTCACGCAGCAGGATTGCTGTTTATCATTTCGCTGTTCATGTTTGTGATGTACATCGACTTGTTTGTGAACAAGTTTGGTGACGTGTTTAAGTGATCGCAGATGTCTGACTCTTCAGAACAGTTTCCTTACACTCGTCTGCGCCGCAATCGTCGTACTGAATGGTCGCGGCGTTTGGTCTGCGAAAATCAACTCACGGTCAATGATCTCATCTGGCCCGTGTTCGTCGTAGCAGGCACGAATCAGAAAATTCCCGTTGCATCGATGCCCGGTGTAACGCGACATTCTATGGATTTGCTGCCGGGCGAAGTTCGGAAAGCGGCAGATCTGGGAATTCCAGCAATTGCCATTTTTCCTGTGACGCCGTTGGAAATGAAAACACCGGACGGTGAGGAATCATGTAATTCGCAAAACCTGATCTGTAGCGCGATCCGAGCTATACGCGACGCTCAGATTCCAGTCGGGCTGATCGCCGATGTCGCCCTGGATCCTTATACGACGCACGGTCAGGACGGATTGGTTCGCAAAGGCTATGTCGTTAATGATGAAAGCGTCGATGCTCTGTGTCGCCAGGCGGTGAATCAGGCAAAGGCAGGATGCGATATCATCGCGCCGTCGGACATGATGGATGGTCGCATCGGAGCGATCCGATCGGCGCTTGATTTTGCTGGTTATCAGGACGTTCAAATTATGGCGTATTCAGCGAAGTACGCGTCTGCGTTTTATGGTCCGTTTCGAGATGCCGTTGGTTCTGCGAAGAATCTGGGTGGCGGCGACAAACGCACGTATCAAATGGATCCGGCGAATTCTGACGAAGCCATGCGTGAAGTGGCGATGGATATCTGCGAAGGTGCGGACATGGTCATGGTCAAGCCCGGTATGCCGTACCTGGATATCGTGCGTCGCGTGAAGGATAAGTTTGGCGTTCCGACGTTTGCGTATCAGGTGAGCGGCGAGTACTCCATGATCGCAAGTGCCGCCGACCACGGCTGGCTGAATCGCGAAGCCGCGATGCTGGAAAGCCTGCTTTGCTTCAAGCGCGCGGGGGCCGATGGAATCCTGACATACTTTGCTGTTGAGGCTGCGAAGTTGCTCAGCGAGCGTTAAAACACTGCTTGCTGACGCAATGCGAATCAAATCGTGGATCTCAAAGCCAATCGACGTATCGTTACGGCCATCGAATTCATCAGTCTCGCAATCAAGGTGACTTCAGTAGGCAGTAAGGCGTATGAAAACGGACGGTACGGGAACGATCTGGATTACTCGACAATGCCCGATCCCCGACTCAAGGCCGATGAACAAGCGTGGATTGCGGATTATCTGAAATGCAAAACGCAGAATGGTTCAGCTTAGACCGGGACTGCCGTACGGAACTCAAGTCCCGACAGGAATAAGTCCAGACGGATCGGAAGCCCCGTCATACCCCGTACAGTGAGGCTCCAGGGTTCGAAACTGGTGAACAAATATTCGTCGCAGGGAATTTTTCATTGAAAACTGCTAGAATTCCGGGCGTTACAGTCAGGCATCTCGTACGTAAACCTTACAGCCCCTGTGGCTAGTCCCAGATTAAGCAATTTACTGGCGTCGGAATTCTATTCCGATGAATTGTTGATTACTCTCACGAGCTTCTTGTGAGATCCCAGGGCAGTTGGCCTGTTCCATTCGTGTTTGTTTCCACCGTACATGAGCGACCCGAAAACCGATTCGTCAGACCTTTCTACAATTCCCGTCCGTGTCCTGATCGTCGATGATGACGAAGGGCACGCTCAGGCGGTCGCCGATTCACTTGCGCGCATTAACTGTGAATGCACAGTCGCGGGTTCTGGTGAACGCGGTGCTCAACTGATTCATTCAGAATCATGGGACGTCGTCGTCACTGATCTGCGTATGGGTGAAGTGGACGGTCTGGAAATTCTTCGGCTGACCAAAGAAGAACTTCCCGATGCAGAAGTCATCGTTCTAACGGGGCACGGTTCGATTGCGTCGGCTGTCACCGCAATGCAGCACGGTGCTTATACGTATCTCACAAAGCCGTTGGATATCGGAGAACTCCGATCGGCCGTCGAGAAAGCTTCCGCGCGGTTGAGGCTGATCCGTCGCAACGCAGAACTTCGGCAATCACTGGACGAACGTTTTGGATTTGAAGGCGTTGTGGGCAACAGTCCACAAATGCACAGTATCATTAACATTCTGAAAAGCGTCGCTCCGACCGACAGCACGGTATTGATTCACGGCGAGAACGGAACTGGAAAAGAACTGGTCGCTCGCGCGCTGCATCAGAACAGCCCGCGAAAAAACAAACCATTTGTGCCGCTGAATATTTCTGCGTTGCCCGACAGTATTCTTGAGAGTGAACTGTTCGGTCACGAAGCCGGAGCATTCACCGGGGCGATGGGACGGCGTATCGGTAAGTTTGAGCATGCCAATGGAGGAACGTTGTTCCTGGATGAGGTCGGCGAAATGCCCATGGATACTCAGGTCAAACTGCTGCGTGTGCTGGAAGAACGTAAGATTACGCGACTTGGTGCGAACGATGAATTGCCAATCAACGTTCGTCTGGTGGCAGCGACAAACGCGGATCTGCAAAAGCTGGTGCAGGATGGAAAGGTCCGCGAAGACTTGTATTACCGTATCAACGTGGTCTCCATCAATTTGCCACCGCTGCGAGAACGTGCGGGTGACATTCCACTGCTGATGGAACATTTTCTTCGCGATCTCACGAAACGCACGGGCCGCGACGCCCAGGGATTTTCGCGGGCGGCTCGCAAAGCGATATTGGCATATCAATGGCCGGGCAATATTCGTCAGCTGCGCAATACCATCGAGCGCATGCTGGTACTGGATAACGACGGCGTCCTCGACATCGACGGGCTGCCTCCGGAAATCGCCGCGTTAGTGAAAGACCAAGTGCCTGATACCGAAGACGAAATGCCTTCAGGTGCCGACAGTTTGATCGGTAAGCCAATGACCGACGTCGAAAAATATTACATCCAGCGAGCCCTGGATCTGACTGATGGTAACCGCGAAGAAGCCTCCAGAATGCTGGAGATTGGGGAACGCACGCTGTATCGCAAGATCAAAGAATACGAGCTGCGAAAGTAGCTTATTCGTCGCTGGTATCAAATGGACGGTCGCCCAGGATTTTAGCAACTTCGTCGCGTTCCAGGTTTTCTGCTTCCAGCAAAGCGTTTGCCAGAGCGTCCATTTTATCACGGTATTGTGTCAGCAACTCCACGGCAGAGTCATAAGCGTCGTGCATGATTTTCTGCACTTCAGTATCGATCAGCCGCGCCGTTTCTTCGCTGAATTCGCGAGACGTATGCATTTCCTTGCCAAGGAACGGATGTTCTTCCGACTGACGAAACGACACCGGACCAATCGCTTCAGACATGCCCCAGCTCGCGACCATGCGACGAGCAATGCTTGTCGAACGACTGATGTCATCTTCCGCTCCGGCTGAGTACTCATGGAATACCAGTTTCTCTGCCGCGCGGCCTCCCATCATCATAATCAGTCGAGCTTTAAGAAGATGTTCTCCGACGTTGTAGAGTTCTTTTTCGGGCATCAATTGAGTGACACCCAATGCACGCCCACGAGGTACGATAGAAACCTTGTGAACTGGATCCATCCCCTTCTGACACCATGCAAGAATCGCATGGCCAGCTTCGTGCCATGCGGTCAATCCACGTTCTTTGGTTTCCACAGGCTCATCCCGTGGCGCTCCCATCAGAATCAGATCCTGAGCGTACAGAAAATCGACCATCTCGACAAATCGCTTTTCTTCACGACCGGCTTTGAGCGCGGCCTCGTTGACAAGTTTTGCCAACTCAGCGCCACTATACCCTATGGTGGTGCGTGCCAGTGCTTCAAGTTCAACGTCATCCGAAAGCGGAACCTTGCGAGTGTGAACTTTCAGAATGCTCAGGCGGCCTTCACGAGCCGGTTTGTCTACCGTCACGTGGCGATCGAAACGACCTGGCCGCAGCAAAGCTGGATCGAGCACGTCCTGACGGTTCGTAGCTGCAATGACAATGACAGTTTCACCTTGTTGAAAACCATCCATTTCGCTGAGAATCTGGTTGAGTGTCTGCTCGCGTTCATCGTGACCGCCACCAACGCCGGCTCCACGCACGCGGCCGACGGCATCGATCTCGTCAATGAAGACGATGCAGGGTGCCGCTTCGCGAGCCGTCTTGAACAGATCTCGCACGCGAGTCGCACCAACACCGACAAACATCTGAATGAATTCAGATCCGTTGATCGAAAAGAACGGTACACCAGCTTCACCCGCTGTCGCGCGGGCGAGCAAAGTCTTGCCGGTTCCGGGAGGTCCAACGAGCAGCACACCCTTCGGGATTTTGGCTCCAAGGCGTGTAAATTTTTTCGGTGTCTTGAGGAATTCAACAACTTCCTGCAATTCCTGCTTTGCGTTTTTCAGGCCAGCGACATCATCGAACGTCGTGGCTTTATCGCTTTTTTCAAACCGTCGCGCGGGGCTGCGGACGAATCCGCCCATCATCCCGCCGCTGGAAAACGGATCGGACGATCTGCGCATCACCGTCCAAAGGATGAAAAAAAAGAACAGGCCCATCAGAATCCAAATGAGCAACTGCGTTCCATTATCGACCGCGACTGGAGCAACATCAACCGGAACCTTCTTATAGAGTTCTTCGAAAAACGCCGGATCCCTCGCGTTTTCTGGCGGCATCTGGGTGTTGAATCTTTTACTTAGCTTCCCTATCGTTTCTTTTGGTGATGCAGGAACGGTCTTCCATTCACCCATCAAGTAGTCCTGCTGGATGCGTGCCGATTCGATATTGTCAGCCTTTAGCTGTTCCTTGACGAAGGTGAAACCAACAGTCGTCCCATAGTTCGATGGGGAGCTATAAAATGCCCACATCACGAGAACGAAAGCGAGGGCACCCAGAATAATCATGAAACCCAGGCTGCGTCGTCGCGGGTCACCACCTTGTCCATCACTCGGTTTGTTATTCGACGGCCCTGGAGAATTGTCTCCGGATTGCTGATCCATGCGAACGTATTTCCTGACTATTATGTCGTGTGCGGTGAGTGTTTTTAGAGGTGTTCTGGTGGCCAACCGGATTGTTCATCAATCCTGCAATTCGCGGTGAACGCGGAAGGGTAACGCAGCAGCCGTTCCGTCGCAATCGAACGTCGCGACCTGTCGGACCAGTCAATGATGATCAGATCCCCTGCATTGCAGAATTAGACGTCGAATAAAACGCGGCCTAACATCAAGGTTAGATGCGTTGCAGTTTGGTCACCCGACCAGTCGCCACCCATTTGGCAACGTAGATATCGCCGTTGGGAGCGAAGCAGGCGTCGTGCGGATGAACGAACTGACCGTCAATCCATGTGTCGGGCTGTCCGCGCAGGCCGCCGATTTCCGCAAGGCGTTCAGTGGCCTGACCGAGTCGGGCGACGACTTTGTTTTCTTCATTTAACAGCGTCACGCAGGCCTTGAGTTCAGGCACCAGCATCAGGTTTTTCCACGTGTCAATATTGGCCGGCAGACCGAAGCCGGGCAGCGTTTCCTGATAGATGCCGTCCATCGTGAAAATCTGCAGTGTATTGTGAGCGCGGTCTGTGACGACGATCAAAGGTTCGCGCCCTTCACGCCTGTCGATCCAGAGTCCGTGTGCCGTATTGAATTTGCCTTCGCTTTCGCCGGCGCCGCCGAAGCAGCTCACCCACTTCGCGTCTTTGTCAAAGCGATGAATCTGAAACGTGCCGTAACCATCCGCCAGCAGGAATCCACCATCGTCGAGGAACGCAAAATTCGTGGGAAGAAATCCCTGACGTGTCCAGTTCGGTCCAGTACCATTTGCAGTAATGTTAAGACGTGCGAAACGCTTTGCGATTCGTCGCACGTTCCAATGCCGTTTGGCGTTCCTGTTCGGTGCGCTGGTGCACGATCCGCAGCAGTCGCTCGGCATTGAGCGTCAATGTCTGGTTACGGCGACTCATCATCGATCGAGCTGTGTCGATTGCGGAATCCAATGACCAGTCGGACGAAAGTTCACCAAATGTCACACCGCTGAATGATGGTATGTGGCGAGACAACAAGCGGCCTCCCGGAATAACCATGGTGCAGATGCCAATGGATGAACCGGAATTGAACATGCTGTCCATGGCAGTCTTTGTGTGGTCGCCGATGAACGAACCGACTTTATGCATTCCCGAATCGATCATGTGACCCTGAATTGGCACCGAGACCGTGCTATAGTCGTTCTTCAAATCAGACGTACATGACATCGCACCAATGTTGACCCACGGGCACACGTAGCTGTGTCCTAGAAATCCTTCGTGATATTTGTTGACGTAAGCGTGAATGATCGATTCTTCAACCTCACCACCCACACGACAGTGTTCGCCGATCGTCGTGCCTTTCCGAATCAACGCTCGAAACAGCTGGGTGCCACGACCAATGTGGGAAGGTCCTTCGATGCGAGTAAACGATTGAATTTTTGCATCGCGATCAATCGACACCGGTCCGGTACGAGCATCGATGACGACGTAGGGATCAATTTCCGCCTGAGCTGAAATATATACGTCCGCTGGGGCGCCCAGGATTTGAATGTGTTCAAACTTTGGAGACTGCGAAACTCCTTCGTCAGTAAAATCACGAACCAACTGTGCGGCATTCTGACAGACCAGATCCCAGGGATGCTGAATCCATCGACCGTTTGTAGGAAGGGCTCGCTGGCTGTTGGCGTATTGTGTCAATGCTGTCGCAGGATCTCCCTGCAATAGCTCGGTCAGTTCATCACCGGGCATCAGAATCCATGCAGGGCTTCCATCGACAAAGCCAGCCTGGTGCGTGGCAAAATCGAGAGGCGTCAGTCGGCGTTCCGGCAACCAACGCCCATTGACGACCAGTACTTGTCCTTCGCCAGTCCAATTAAGGTCGTTAACTGCAAGTGACGGCTGTTCTTCAAGGTAGGTATCAACCAGCCATGGTCTCACCCAGCCACCAAATTCTGCTGCAGGAAACCAGCGTTGCAAACGTCGACGCAGGCAATCACGACCGCACACAAGCTCAAATACAGGTCGCAACAGGGCCACTGGTGACAGCTGTTCAACCTGATTATCTTCAAACAAAAGAATTCGCATGATGTGCATTCCATCCATGTCAATGCAACAACGCGACGACTACATTCGCCGCAGGTTTCAACCCGACAGATACAACAGCACCAGATAGAAAGCGACAAGAGCTGCAATAGTCTTGACGAACATCAGAACCGCCGAACGCACGATCTTGCGTGGCATCTCATAGCGACTCGCGCAGTACACCAGCGAAATACCTGCAGAAAGTGGAATTGCATAAATTGCAGAGGCAAGTTGCATGAGGTTTGGTCCAAAGTCTGTTTGTTGGCCGATGATTGCAGCGATGAATTTGGTGTCACGCTCTGGCGAGCATGGTTTCCCAATACACACCGCGCTCTGGCGAGCGCAGCTAGGTCAAATTTCTACGTCGTTTTTTTGGCATCATCCGATTCATCATCTTCCGGTTTTTCTTCTTCATCGCCATAGCCATAAGCCGGCCCCTCTGCCGCATCCCAGATCGCCATCAGGTTCAACAGGCCTGCGATCCATGTGAAAACAGAGCCAATGTCAAATTTTTGACTCAGCTCACCGTTCAATTGATCCAATTCCAAAGTGTCACGCGGGGCTTGAAACCAGTTGATGAAACTGCGACCCACTGTGCCCTCCAATGCAAGCCGGACTTCATGACCGTCTTCGTCCTGATCCAGCACTTCGCACCGAACTTCGCGACGCGGCGCTCCGAAAACTTCGCGACCAAGCTGAATCTCGCCTGTTAGTGGAAGATCCTGTTTCGTTCCATCCGCAAGCACTGCATGCAGAGTGCCTGTGACGACTGAACTTCCGTTTTCATTTGCTGGCACAAGTTTAATCGTGCCACTCACAATTTCGGATGTGCGACTGCCGAAGCCACTAGACAGCATTCCCTGAAAGTCGCTTTCGATCGGCGCATCGATCCAGTTAATCTTAGCCTCCGCATTTCGCATCCGCATTTCCTGGATCAGAGCAGGCCACGCAGGCGCGCCGACGATCACCTGAGCTGCATAACCAAATGAAAACTTCATCCGCAGGGGCAAGGCATGAAGTTGAGCCGTCGGCGAAGGTCCATCGGAGCGTAACAGCAATTGGCTGTAGACGGGCTGGCCGCCACCCAGGATCATGCCCCAGACAAAAATCGTCAGGATACAAACGGAGTAAATCGTTGCCTTAAAACGCCGTCCCTGATACCAATGCCCGGCTCCTGGGATCGCAAACGCAAGGAGCGCAGCGACCACTGGATTTTTAAGTTGAAGTCGGGGATCTTTCATGAAGCGTCCTGTCTGGCCGATTTTTCGTAAATTCGTTTCTGCCACTCTGTCTTAAAGCTTACCGTTCAAGGGTCAGGATCGTAGCAGGATAGCAGATTCCTGTCAGCACAGCTTGGAACGCATCATGCCTGCTCTGCCAACTGGGATTCGCATTAAACCCATGTCTGGACGGCCATTGAGGCAAAATCCCGCAGCGGGAGTCAATATTCTTTGCCGACTTTGAACTCCTGGCTGGTGCCAACACGGACATTTAGCTTCGTCTGGCCCCCGCAGTGTCATCAG
>JAYVNW010000257.1:0-1822 GCA_043758225.1 Candidatus Kuenenia sp.
AGTTCACGGGACTTCGAGCGGATCTATGCAGACGGGCAGCGAGTTGGTGATGATCACTTGTTAATCTTTGCAACGGCAAACGATCTAAACGTGAATCGCCTGGGACTGAGTGTCTCTCGCAAACATGGATCAGCTGTGCATCGCAATGTTAAACGACGTAGAATTCGTGAGGCGTTTCGATGTCTGCAACACGATATTCCAAACAGTTTCGATTTGATTGCCGTCCCTCGGCAGCGCGATGATTCAACACTGCAGGACTATCGCAATTCGCTGCGCACGTTGATCAGAAGACTCGCCAAGCGGATTTCATCGGCGAAAGAATCACGTCAAGCGGACGATGGGGCTGGAGCTAATTCGTGAATGATCCTGTGACCGACAATCCATCCTCTGCAAAACAGCGAGCGCGGACAGAACATTCTTCGAATGATGCGTTTACTGCCAGCCAACCTACGTTTGGTGCAGCCAGATTCTGGCCAGCAACCTGGCAAGCTCGCGTTGTTTTCATTCCAGCGGCAGCCGCCATCTTATTGGTTCGCTGCTATCAAAAGATCCTCAGTCCGGTCCTTGGTCGAACCTGTCGGTTTCATCCGTCGTGCAGTCAATACTACATCCTTGCGGTCCGCAAGTACGGATTGCTGATGGGTTCCTGGCGAGGCATCTGTCGAATCGCCCGCTGCCATCCGTGGCATCCAGGCGGCAACGATCCTCCGTAGCGCTTTGTCAAATCTGGAACTCGATGTTTGGAAGAATCAGGCGTGGAGCGCTGACGGACAGTTTTCTCCAGACGAACCGGACGCAAGCGCGTGCTGGCTGGTATGTTTTGGCGTGAACATCACGCAACGACAAAGTCCTGGTGTATTGGACATCAGTCCTTGCCCGCTTCAAACGTCGGCACTTGCGGTATACACTTCTGCTCACGGTGGGAAGTTCTAGTGGCCCTGCCGATGATGCCCGCGTCAGATTTGGTGTTCGGAGGTAAACTCCGGCACCCAGGACGTTTTCATAAAACACAACAGCAAAGTCTTTACTGGTGACAGCACAGAATCCGAACGAGTTGGCTCTTCGCGTCAACGAACTGCGTCAACGAGTCCTCCATGCTGTCGAACAGGTTGTCGTCGGCCAGACCGGCGTCACTGACCAGATGCTGATGGCACTTGTCGCTGGTGGTCATGTACTGTTGGAAGGCGTTCCGGGAACCGCCAAGACGACACTGTGTCGTACATTCTCAACGGTACTTGGAATTCATTTCGAACGAGTTCAGTTCACGCCGGACTTGCTGCCATCGGACGTCACGGGAACTCAGGTGCTCGATCGCCAGACAAGCGACTTTGTATTGCGTAAAGGCCCGGTCTTCTGTCAGCTTCTGCTCGCCGACGAACTCAACCGCGCGCCGGCTCGAACACAATCGTCGCTGCTGGAAGCCATGCAGGAACGACAAGTCACGATTGAAGGCAAGACACTTCCGTTGCCTTCGCCATTTATGGTGCTTGCAACGCAGAATCCGATCGAACAGGAAGGCGTGTATCGTCTTCCCGAGGCGCAACTGGATCGATTCCTGTTTCGGATTTTTGTCGGCTATCCGGAACGCGGACAGGAAGTCGATATGCTGGAACTTCATAGCCGGCAAACCGTGAAACCAACTGCCGTCACAACGGCTGCGGAGATCCTGTCGATTCAGCAACAGCTGGATACTGTCTATGGCTCTCGTGAGCTTCAGGAATACATCATCGATCTGGTTCGTCAGAGTCGTGAACATCCGGACCTGGTTCTCGGTGCAAGCCCGCGAGCGGCCATCAACCTTATGAAAGCCGGACGAGCGCAC
>JAYVNW010000258.1:0-2428 GCA_043758225.1 Candidatus Kuenenia sp.
GCCGCCGATAATCCGCTGGATTCGGCAGATGCGAACGTTGATTGCGAAGCAGCAGACCAATCGCAGTGGTCAGCCCGGCTCGACTTTCTTTTTCAGTAACTTTCTTGAACTTTTCTTCCACGCCTGCGAGCGTCGTATTTGCTTCCGTGAGTTCCTTAACTTTCGCCTGCAAAAATTCCTGAAGCTCTTTGCGACGCAGCGTAAGACGAGAATTGTCTTCGGCGAGGTCGCGCAGCGTAGGATGCGCGTTTCTGAGTTTTTCACGAGCTTCCTGAGCCTGTCGAGCACTTTCATCACGACGTGCGTCGGCCAGCACCGTCTTCCAGAGGTCGATACGCTTATCGACGGAGTTCTTCGCTCTTGTCAGCACGTCACGCTGCAAAGGAAACAGTTCATTTAACGCCTCATATCGAACCTGTTCGATACGATACAACTCCAGTTGCGATCGGCGTAGCAGGATTTCCGATTCCTGTGCCAGTCGGCGAGCCGCGCTCAGGGCTGGCAGTTCGCCTTCCGGTGCGGGAATGAGCAATGCCTTTTCGGCATCTTCGAGTTGCTTGCGAGTTGCCTCAATCAACGCGGGCATCTGCGGTTTTCGTTCCGCGCGAGTCTTTGCTTTGGCATCCCAGGCATCGAGATTGCGTTTCGCTTCGGCAGCCTTCTCGTCATCCGCCAGACGCAGTTGATCTAACTCCGCAACTGTTGCTCCAGGAGAATACTCGGGTTCCGATTGCGGCGGTGGCTGGCTGAGCGTCGCTCGGTACTCCGCGATCTTCGCAGGTCCATTTTCTTTTTCTTCTTTCAGCTCGACGATCTTCTTATCGACTTCAATCTTCTGTGTGATTGCGTCTGTTGCGATCTGAAAACTTTTTGAGAGCAGTCCCTTTGCTTCGTCGCTCAGATCCGGTGTTTGATCGGCCGTAGCGCGTTGTGCTGCAATGATTTCCAATGTAATGGATGGTGCCGCAGTTTCACTCGCCGCAGATTCTGCCGTCGAAACTCCAGCAGGTGCTGCATCTGATGAAATTGCTCCGACGGCCGAACGAGGCATTGTCGGTTTTGTTGTATGAGATCCCGAAGTCGTGGGCGGTGGACCGGGAATAACCATCACATTGCCGGAATTTGATGGCTTTGGTGCAGCGTGTGGTGAGGGTACGAGAGTTTCATTCGTTGTCGTCGATTTTGGTGTTTCGTCAGTTGCCGCCGCGATCGGCGTGCTGCCCGAGTTTCTGCCATTCAGAAACGTCACGGCGGAATCAGCGGATACCAGCTGGATCTGAGATTGAGTCGAAGGTGTTGGTCGCTGCGAAATGACATTCGTTTGAAATGATCGGTCAGTGTGGTCGTTTGGTGCGTTCTGTAGAAAAATCGGTGGCCCTGTCAGCGTCTTCGCAAACCCGGTGAAATCGTCAATCGCCCGCAGAGTCGCTGCAGGCTTGTGCGACCTGCGCTCGGTGTCATCGGCACAAGTCACCATGCTGGTGACCAGGCTTGCAACTACGAAAATTGCACGAAAAACACGGGAAGTGTTGGTGGCAGAGCAGGAGCTGAAATTTGACGTCAATGCGGCATTCATGCCTGTCTTTTACGACGAATGCCGAAGCCGCACAACATCGTTTTCGACTGCAAATGAACACTGTGCGACCCGTAGAACACTTCCATCGCATTCATCCAGCCGCTGTGGCAAAAAATGCCGCATTGTCCGAGAACGAGACATCGATTTGATTTGTGAATCCAGGCGGCGTTCCGGGACGAGCGGGCAAGTATGGCGATTTCCTTGTCAGGGCTTGGTCCCAGGGTACGACGGACTTCCTGGCCGTTGAAAGAAGTTGACATCGCCGGACTGGAAGGTCGTTCGAATCACGATGATGAACATAACTGTGCAAAGTTGAACCATGTGCCCGGCTGAATGCCGTACTGAAAGAATTGCCTATTCGAATGGCGGGCATCGACGAGAACGACCAACCGCCTGACTTAAGCGACTTGTCAGCCGACGCCTGGCGGCAAGCTCACCCTGAACACCGCAGGTAAATCACCTGATCCAGAGAACAGCCGCTCAAGTATTGATGCTGAATGGCCCAAGTCGCGTTCAGCGCGGCATCATGGAGTGCAGCACCTCAGTGCCGCCTTCACCTGTGTGTCACGTTTCTGTTCTGTGTTCATCAGTCAGCAGGCGTTATCGCCACGTCACAAGAAGCCAATTGCCACACGAAGGCGGTCCCACCGCATAGAACACCGGTACTCACGTACCGCACTCCAAGTTCGCAGACCTCGAACTCCAGTTTTCGGTTCCTGCCACCTTTTGCTGCTTTGCCACCTTTTGCTGCTTAGCAGGACACCTGCCTCCAGCCCGCCTTCTGCCTTCACGCCGAAATCCAGCAACTGCACGCCGTCGAGCTGCTCGACGCCAATTCGGAGACTTTCTGTT
>JAYVNW010000259.1:0-4666 GCA_043758225.1 Candidatus Kuenenia sp.
TTGAGTGTAAAATTGTATTGCCGAGTTCACCCGGGCAATATCCGGCGACTGGCTCTCGATGAAGGATCGCGTACGAGCGCGGCGTTGACAAAAATTATCCTTGCGGACCGCTACGGGGTGATTCCTCAGACCGAACCGTTGCGGATGGAATCCACGACTCTCGACAGCACTGCTGACGCGGTATTGCTGATCGGTGACCGAGCGATGCATGATCCGACGGAAGCATTTGTCGAAGTTATGGATCTTGGTCAGGTCTGGAACGACTGGACGGGCTTGCCATTTGTCTTTGCAATGTGGGTCGCGCGGCAGGAAGCTAACACCGACGGAATCGATGACGTACTTTCGCATGCTCGCGATTTGGGATTGGCCCGCGTCGCGGAAATTGCCGCCGAAGAAGCACCGCGACTGGGGTTGACGCAAACGTTGGCACATAATTATCTCACGAAGAATCTGCACTATCATCTGACCTCGGCCGAACGCAGTGGATTGAAACTGTTTTGCGAACTGGCCGCTCAGCACAACCTGGTGAAACCCGATGTCGATATCGTCTTCCGAGATTGCGTTACTGCTTGACAAAGCTGTGGCCGGTGAGCGACTAAACCCCGAAGAAGGAATTGCGCTGCTGCAGTCGCACGACCTTGCGGCGATGGGAGCTGCCGCGAACGCAGTCACGATGCGACTGCATCCGGAACCGTTCCGCACATACAACATCGATCGCAATATCAACTATACCAATGCGTGTACGGCGGTCTGCGATTTCTGCGCGTTCTATCGCCCGCCCGATCATCCGGACGTTTACGTGCTTCCGATTGAAACGCTGTTGAAGAAGATCGAAGAAACCGTAGAGCTCGGCGGCGATCAGATTCTCCTGCAAGGCGGGCTGCATCCAAATCTCCCATTGGAATGGTACGAAGACATGCTGCGAACATTGCGGTCGCATTATCCTCAGGTCAACATACACGGTTTCAGCCCGCCGGAAATTCATCACTTCACAAAGATCAGCAAGTTGCCTCTGAAGACCGTGCTGGAGCGGCTCAAAGCAGCAGGACTCGGAAGTCTGCCGGGCGGTGGCGGTGAGATTCTGGTCGATCGAGTCCGTAAAGAGATTACGCGCGGCAAAGTGCTGACCGACGATTGGCTCAACGTCATGCGAGTCTGGCACGAACTGGGCGGAAAATCGACGGCCACGATGATGTTTGGTCACATTGAAACTCTGGCCGAACGCATCGAGCACCTCGAACGAGTTCGCCAGCTTCAGGACGAGACCGGTGGCTTCACGGCGTTTATCTGTTGGACATTCCAGCCAGATCACACGGACATGGCTCACATCCCGCCAGCCGGTGCCTTCGAGTATTTGAAGACGCAGGCCGTTAGTAGGCTCTATCTGGACAACGTGCCCAACATTCAATCGTCCTGGGTGACTCAGGGCGAAAAGGTCGGGCAGATGGCGTTGCTCTTCGGAGCCAATGACATGGGTAGCCTGATGATTGAAGAGAACGTGGTGTCTCAAGCTGGCACGGTACATCATCTGACTATCGACGGCATTCGCCGTTGCATCGAAAACGTTGGCTACATCCCTCGGCAGCGGAATGTGTTTTACGATTACATTGATCAGCCCGCTGAATTCCATCCACAGCATCAGGCCACTGCGCTGCCGATACTGCAGCAACTGTAGGAGTTGTGCTGCCTGTACTCGCGGTCTCACCTCAACATTGTCGTCTCTGGCCCGTCCTTTGCCAGGGATTCACGATCGATGCCGTGCCATGAGCGAATGTCGATTTGCCATGGACCGGTTGCGTCATCGAACCCGCCGAAATCGCGTTGATACTCGCTGAGGCGCTGAAGTTTTTGAGCGACGGCCAATTCACCCGGATGTCGCGAACTCGGCGCCCTGCCCCACAGAATCTCGGAACCACCCTTGGTTCGCAGTTCAAATTCAAGTTTATCGGCGTCTTCGATCAACGCGACGCGGCGAGGCATCAAAATGGCAGTGAGTTCCAGTTCATTCCACCACGAATCTTTGCCATCGCGTTTTGCATTCAAGGCCGCAGCAAGTTCCGCCGCGCCACTGACGGCAGGGTCGCCCCAGGATTCACCAAGCTTGCCCATCGGTACGCTCGCCACTCGTTCGATCACTGGATAGCGTTCAATATCAGCATCAGAAAAATCACGGGCAGGCAGCAGGATACTGTTGCGATCGATGGGATAATAACCATCAACCCCTTTCACCATTGCTACGGGTTCTCGATAAACCACATCGACATGAATTCGAGCAGGGTAAGTCTTACGGACACTGCGAACTTCCTGAACCCACGGATGCGTATAAAATGCGGCGGCGACTCGCTCGCTAAGTGTGGCATCCAGCAACGATTGATTTTCTTCCAAACCGGCGCGCACAAAGACCTGCTTTGCAAGATCCGGTGGAATCCATTGTGGCGGCGTTGAAATAGAAACCTGCTCCGCGCCGACACGATACTCGGGCCGATCATTCAGCTTTGGCATCCGGCGAGCCAGTACTGGGATCATAATAATCGTCATTGCGATGGCTGCTGTTATCATTAACTGTCGTGGACGAAAGAACCATGATCCCGCTGCTGATTTCACAACCACCGGCATAACGGCTGCAGCGACTGCTGTTCTGGCAGCGGTTTTCGTTGATTTCTTCTTGCCTGTTGCTGAACCCTTTGCCATGGGAAATCAAATCCGTCCAGAGTCATAAATCAAAGTCCTCTGTAAGATAGCGCATAATTCAGCGAGTGGGACCAGTAGCCGCAGGAATGCCTGTCTCTCAGAGATTCCGATCGCGGACTTTGCCGAATCGGGAGTCCGGTCAAACTCTTCCGACAGTTCCGATTACGCCGCGAAATGACTGATCGACTCATCAATCACGGCGAGCGGCAGGGCGTCAGCCCTCCGAGTGGGATTCCCTCCAGTGGCCACTGACGATGTGGTGTAGGAATTGACTGGGCCAGCGAAGTACGCGAAATAATCTATTTAGCGATTCGGAATATCACATGTGACAGAGCGCTCGTAGTGCGATAGAATTTGCCTTCGCTAAATTTCTTTGAAAGTATTTCTCAATGACAGTTTTCGCTGAACACCCTTCGCCCAGCGTTCTCAAAGGGCAATCGTTTCTGTGCTTCGTCGGTGACGATTATGAAGACCTTGAACTCTGGTATCCGAAACATCGACTCATCGAAGCGGGCGCGACATTTGTGGTTGCCGGTCAGGAATCCGGTCGCAAGTATGTGGGCAAGAACGGCTATCCATGTGTCTCCGATACCGTGATTCAGGGCATTGACACATCGAAATTCCACGGCCTGATCTGCGCGGGGGGCTGGATGCCGGATAAGTTGCGTCGCGATCCGGAAGTACTGCGAATCACCCGGGAGTTCGCGAACGCCGACAAGCTGGTCGCGGCGATTTGTCACGGTGGCTGGATTCCGATTTCGGCGAAGGTGTACAGTGGCGTCAAGGTCACCGGATCGCCAGGAATCAAGGATGACCTGATTAATGCCGGTGCCATTTTCGAAGATACGTCAGTCGTCGTTGATCGACATTTTGTCAGCAGCCGCAAGCCCGACGATCTGCCGGATTTCTGCCGGGGCATCATTCATGTCTGCGCGCCCAACAAGGGCTGAGAGCCCTTGACCCAAAGGAGCCTACCGGCTCGTTGCCAGTAGCCGCTCACGTTGTTCGCTTTCTGCAAGATGCGCGCATCATACCGAAGTAGACGCTAAAAGCTGTTGAGCGATATCGATTCCGACAAGATGGCTCCACGCGGCGGTCACTTCGCTGAACACCGGGCCAGGGAAAGTTGTGCCGACTTTCTCGCCACCGACGTGACTCACAGGCAACAATGTGGCCGCGCTGGAAGACAGAAATACTTCACTGGCGTATCGAATTTCTCCAAGTGGCACTGGGCGGCGTTCAAATGGGATACTGAGTGCTATTGCGAACTCTTCGACAAGCTGGCTGCTCAGGCTGTTCAGCACTCCAAAATCCGGCGTGATGATTCGACCGTTGCAAACAAGATGCAAAGCAGCCGTGCTTGTTTCTGTGATGAAGCCGGCATGATCCAGCAACAACGCTTTGCTGCCGGGTTCCTGTTTCGCGGCCTCCTGATCGGCCAGCCACCAGTGCAGACGATTGCGGATTTTCAATGTGACGTCAAAACATTCCATCGGAATCTGTCGCACGTTTGAGATTCGCAAACGAACTCCGTTCCGCAGTTGCGGTCGCCATGTGGCAAACGGCAACTCAAAGGTGTGGACTGCCGTTGTTCCTGAAATCCCATTTGCGACTTCAGCACCAAGGTATGTGGAATTTGGGCCGGCAGTGGAAAAGATGACAATACCAAGATCGCTGTGAGTGGAAATCTGCTGCAGATTGACGGCAAGCACGTCATCAATCGCGTCCAGCAGTTGCTGCTTGTCGTATTGCTGCGGAAACCCGATCTTTGAAATGGCATCCAGCAGGCGGTCGAGATGCTGCGATATTCGAAATGGCCGATGCCCAAATGTGCGAGCCATTTCGGTCAAGGAGGCTCCGGCCACGACGCCCATGTCCCAAACTGGCACTCCAGCTTGTGAGTACGGAATCAACTGGCCATTCATCCACGCGATGGGGACTGACATTCGTCTTGTGCTTAGCAGGTGGACAACAA
>JAYVNW010000260.1:0-1632 GCA_043758225.1 Candidatus Kuenenia sp.
AGATGCCAACGGGGCCGCAGCAAGCGGCGCTCCGACCAGGCGAAACAGAACCACGTCCTGGAAGCACCTAAGGCCAAACGCGATTGCAAACGCAAGTCCGGCACCGTGAGTTAACCATTCGATGCTTCCGGTCTGAAGTGCCTGAGCTGCGGCCCACAGCATCGCACCGAGCGGCAGTGCGAACAGAAAGAACATCCGGACAAGTGTGACCATCAACTGCGCAGGCGTGAGTGCTCCCTTGAAGATACGACTCCAGCCATTCCAGGATTCCGGCAACGTGGCGTACGAACCTGTCTGATAGAAACCTTCGCCCTGCACGACCGCCAGTCGCAGTCCTGAACGTTTCGCTAATCGCGCCAGTTCAAGGTCTTCGCTGATTTTTGCGCGAACAGAACTCCATCCTCCTAGTGATTCGAATGGTTCTCGACGGACCATGATGAAAGCACCATTAGCGAAAGCATCTGGCCAGCGAGGGTCGCTGACTCGCTCTGGTCTCAGCCAAACCAGCAGAGCTTCCGCACAACACGGAACCGCCAGACATTCTCGCAGAGAATTCATCGTGTACTTCGCGCCGATGGAAAAGAATTCAACTTCGCGCCGCAGCATCTCCACGACGCTGGTACGCAGCGCCGCAGGATGTAGAAATTCACAGTCGGCGTCGGTAAAGCATACGATGCTGCCACTGGCACTCTTCATTCCCAGATCGAGCGCGTGCGGTTTTCCGAACCAACCTGATGGCAACGAGGTAACGTGCACGACTTGCAATTGATCGCCGAATTCCAACGCCAGTCGGTCAAGAATCTTCGCTGTCTCATCGCTGCTGCGGTCATCCACCGCGACGACTTGCAGATCAGTGTAGTCCTGACGAAACAGTGATCGAATGCAGGTCTCGATGCAAGCCGCCTCATTCCGAGCTGCGACGATGACGCTGAGCTTAGGGAGGTCCACCGATCTCGGAGCATCCGTTATCGGCCGCAAAGGCGATTGTTTTCGGCTTGCGAAAAAGAATGCGACGACGAAGAAAATCCACAGACACACAATAATCCAGGCGAACAGCGTGAATCCGTTTGCGTTGAGAAAGTCCATGAAACGGATTCCTGATCAGTGAAATATTCAGCGATGAAGGGATATTCATGAATGTCCCCTCAAACATAGCGTGCCTGAACGTCGCTCGCACCCGACCAACATACATTATCGAGTCTCAATGGGCTCCAGTCTGCAGAAATGTGCGACAGAGACGGCCAATCCAGTTTAAAGTCGCTGGTTTTGTCGGTGGTAACAGGCTAGCCCGAACGAAACTCGCGTGCCACAGTTACGGCATCAGGATACGGACTTTGGCACATCAATGGCCGTGAATAGTGGACTTCAGAGACAGCTTGTATCCATGCAATTGCGAGGCTTGATCAATCGGGCCGACCAGGAGTGTTGCTGGTTCGATTCTCAAATCGATGGGCTAGTCATCGCAAAAGAAACTGTCGGCCAACAAAAAAATGCTGTACAACAACGCCTGATTCATTCGAAACGGGACAGATTGCGTGTCGAAGATATCATTGATTCAAAAATTCATTATTTTCGTTCAGGAGACATTCCATGCAGCGAGTTGGTCGAAGCCACTCCCTTGGACTGCCAGTT
>JAYVNW010000261.1:0-5995 GCA_043758225.1 Candidatus Kuenenia sp.
GGAACTTGCTGAGAAACTTCTGGTTGAAAAAGAGCAACGCGTAATTACTGTGCCGCTCGAACCAATCAATCGATTGACGCAGATTCCGACTGCAAATGGTGCAAGTGATCAACTGCTGCATAGCTTCTGTGAACGTCGCCGGAACTGGACGGGACCCGACATTGCCACTATTATGAACCTGGCGGCCATGCTGCCGGAGTGTTGATTCCATTCGCGGCACGGGCGGTTTGCCGGGCCTGTCATGATTCAAAGCCGAACTTAAGATGCGTACAGGTTCGCCAATCCACGATGCACGCGAGGAACTTGCTTTCCGATGTCAGTGGCCGACGCCCGGTCCCGCATCGGGCGGTGTGCGTTTGCCATAGAACGAATACAGCAGCGGTACAAGGTTGAACAACATCAAGGTCATGAACATACCGCCCACGACGACGATCGCCAGCGGTCGCTGTGACTGAGATCCGACTTTCGTTGCAACAGCAGCGGGCAATAGACCAAGGATCGCCGCGAGAGCCGTCATCGTGATTGGCCGCACAAGATGTTCGGTCCCGTGGAGTATGGCCGTTCGCACGTCTTCACCTTTCTGGCGAAGTCCGTTGAAGGAACTTACCATCAGCAGTCCGTTCATGACAGCAACACCAAGAATCGAAATAAAACCGACCGCCGCGCTGATATTGAAGTTCAACCCGGTCAGTAACAACGCCCAGATGCCGCCGAGACTCATCGCCAGCACGTTTGCATAAACAACAGCGACATCCAATAACGAAAAGAACGCCAGATAAAGCATCACCAGTATCAGCAGAAAGGCGAGAAGCACAGTGCCGATCATACGATGTTCGGCTTCCTGCATTTGTTGGAATTCACCGCTCCATGTTGTCGTATACGGAGCCTTTATCAGCGGGGCAACAGCAAGTTGAGCCTCAGAAACGGTACTTGCAAGGTCGCGACCACGAACGGAAAACTTGATCGCGATAAGTCGTCGGCCCTGCTCTCGGTTAACAACCGATGCGCCGCTGCTGACGAATGAACCAGTGGGATCCGGAGCGCCGTTGATATCTTTCGGCGTGACAAGTTCACCGAGTCGGCGGCGTGGAGTCAGGATCTGCTCATTTGCCACGTCCAGCGTGGTACCAGCGATCGTCGGCTGAAGAATGCTGGTGCCTGACGCGTCGGGAAGATTGGCCACCGATGGAGATTCATCGTGTACGACATCGACAGGGATTCGCAAAATGTCGTCCACGGTATCTCGCAAATGCTCGGGCCAGCGAAGAGCAATGTTGAAACGTTTTTCGCCTTCGATCATTTCGGAAAATGAATTTCCGCCGATGGCCGTCGCAACGACATCATCGATGTCAGCAACTCGCACGCCCCAGACAGCACAGCGATGTCGGTCAATTGGAAACGCCAGATTCGTCTGCCCCTGAATCCGAAAGACACCGGGATCAACCACGCCAGGAATGGTGCTGAGTTTCTTCTCAATGGCGGTCGCCGTTGTTTCGAGTTCCTGAAGGTCCGGTCCAAAAACCTTAATCGAATTTTCGCCTTTTACGCCGGAAAGTGATTCCATCACGTTGTCGCGAATGATTTGAGATATGTCCCAACTGACTCCACGAATCTGTCGTTCCACGCGAGTTCCAATTGCTTCGACCAGTTCTCGTTTTGTTCGAGGCCGTCCGATATCTTTCCGAACAGGCCACGCTTCCATTGGCCACAGAGGCACAAAACACTGCAGTTCGTTTAATCCCGTGGGGTCCGTTCCGTCATCCGGACGACCGACCTGTGAAGCCACAAGTTGTACTTCGGGAAAGTCGACAATGATCCCACGCAAGCGTTTGGCGTGAACGGCGACTTCGTCAAGCGATATATTTGCAGGAAACGTGCCGCGGACGATCATGTTGCCTTCTTCCAGTTCCGGCATGAACTCACGGCCCAGCATTGGTAATGCGGACAGTGTTCCAACTAGAATGGCAATTAAAATAGCCGATGCCCCGACACGATGATCCAACATCCATCTTAGTTGTCCCATGAAAAACCATTGCACGAATCGTACAAGAAAATTGTCCCGAGCAGGTTTGAGATTCCTGAACAGTAACGAACACAGCACGGGGGAAATCGTCAGAGCGAGCAATAAGGCACCGCCGAGTGCAAATGCGTACGTATCGGCCATCGGTCCAAAGATTTGACCTTCCGGCCCACGCAGTGTGAAAAGCGGCAGCAGTGCGCAGACCATGATCAACGTTGAATAGAACAAACTGCGTTGCACCTCCTGCGCGGCTGTCAGGACGCGACGCTGAGTGACGGTCAGGCGCAACGCAGTTTCGCCGTATTCCCCTGAGTCGCGATTGGGATCAACTGGCTGGCTCAGTTTTCGATAGATGTGTTCAACCATAATGACGGTGGAATCGACAATGATTCCGAAGTCCACTGCACCGATCGACAACAAGTTTGCCGATTTGCCTCGCAACATCAGCGCCCCGAATGCAAACATCAGCGCCAGCGGAATGTTGATGGCAACAATGATGGCCGTGCGAACGTTGCCGAGGAACGCAAGCAGGATGGCCGTCACCAGGATCAGTCCGACAAGCAGATTCTCGTGAACCGTTTCTGTTGTGACACCTATCAAGCTGGTTCTGTCATAGTATGGGATCAACTGTACGCCTGGCAGAAGTTTGCCGGGAACATTCAGTTCGCCAATCTGCTTCTTGACAACGTCCAGAGCCTGCAGCGATTTTTCGCCTTTTCGCAGCAACACGATTCCCTGCACGACGTCGTCGTCATCAATATAAGTTTGACCGTCGGACGTGTTTGAACCAGCCATCGTCTTTACGACCTTGTCAACATTTTCTTCCAGACGCAAACGTTGTGCAAAGCCGATTTGGCCCTGGCGAATTTCGTTGTCAACGACGATGCCGTATTTCCCAAGTTCTTCGTCATCTGATACTGGACCACCTTCGACAATCATGCCGACGCGAACAGGGACGTTGCGAATCGCGGTGATGACAACTTCTCGAAGTTCTCGAATGCGTTCACGTTCGGCCTTTCGCAGATAATTCGCGGCTTCCTCCGGCGTTGCCATGGAAGTCGCGCGATCCATCGGATCCTGACCGCCACCGATCAAACCGATCGCTCGAATGATCTGAATGTTCTTTCCCTGAGTAATGAAACTCCCGCCGACGTTTGCATTGCTGTCGCGGATCGCACTTTCCAGTTCCTGGAGTGTAATACCATATTGTCGCATGCGATCCGGATCGGGGCGAATTTCATAACGCTTCACAGTGCCGCCACAGCCAACGACGCCCGCGATACCAGGCAGCCGCTGGATCGCTCGTGCGATCGTCCAGTCCTGGAGCGTCTTGAGATCGTTGAGAGAATAGATTGGCTTTCCCTGTGGGTCTTTTGGATTGGTCAACGTGTATCGAAAGATCTCGCCGATTGGTGACGCGGGTGAAATCTGAGGTCGCACACCTTGCGGCAATTCAACGGCGGCCAGCCGGTTCAGGACTTCCTGCCGAGCAACGGAGTAATCGACTTCATAAAGAAACTGGTTCCGCAGATGGGCTAGTCCAAACATAGATTTGCTGCGCGTGTATTGCAGACCAGGCATTCCAGCGAGACCGATCTCCAGCGGCACAGTCACCTGACGTTCGACCTCTTCGGCTGACGCCCCTGGATACTGTGCCACGACTTCAATGATCGCTGGAGCAGGATCGGGATATGCCTCAACATTGACATGCACAAACGCATAGCCACCGACCAGCGCCAGCGAACACGCAAGTAAGATGACAACAAATCGACTTTGAACCGCCCATCGCAAAAGCCCGCCCATGGAATTCACCTAAGAAGATATTTTTGGCAAGGGATTCTTGATTTGGGTATTGCTTATTGAATTCCGCAGAGCTTGCCACCAAGGGCGACATGGCACTTGTACCGCGCAAACCAACTACGTACCGAGTATGCAATACTGTTGTGTCCGTCCTGGAAGCAACTTCGCGGGACCACGGGGTCATTGTTGACAGAGCAGTAGCGCGTGCCGGCTGATCGTTTTCTGAAAAAGCCTGGTCGCACAGCTCACTGCAGGGAGACGGCTCCGATATTCGCAGCCACATTGCGATGTATTGGCTGCGACACTCCGGATGCGCTCAGTCCGGTTTTGCCTTGATCTTTCTCGGCACGCAGATGCTCCCGACACTCCGCAATAATCCCCAAAGCGCCTTCCGTGACGACGATGGAATTTGATGTAATCGTGCATGAACTGTCCGGACTGTTCTCGCACTTCAGGCAGGCGAGTCCATCCTGAAACCGAACAACGCCAACCCTGGTAGGAATAAACTTCTCTGCGTTTTTCGGGTCCTGCAGCAGCACGTACGAATCGGCATCCAGATCGACCACCGCAGCAGCAGGAACGCACAGCAATGGTTCTGAATCCGGATACGCGATGGATACCGTCACAAATTGCCCCGGCCGCAACTTCATGTCCGAATTGTCAACCCAGCCCATGACAAGTCCGGTATGCTGCACGGGGTCAATCAAGCTGCTGATACGATCGAAGTATCCTTCAATCGGCTTTGACGTCGTGTCGCCCTGCAGTCGGATCGTCCATTTGCGATCACGTGTTGACAGCAACTGCAGCGCAGCAAGATCTTCTTCGTAGGCGAACGCCCGTACGTCCAGATGCGTCAAATTGGCAACCTTAAACAGCATATCTTCCGGATTCACGAGTGTGCCGACAGTAATATTCTTTTCAACTATGGTCCCATCGATCGGGGATCTTAGTTCAACTCGAGCCCACTGGCCGACGCTCGCACATTCAGGCGCGGTCGCAGTCTTACTATGCTTTTCCGCAAGAGCAGCGTGATCCGAATTGATCAGCTCGGTCCGCAATTGCTGAATCTCTTCGCGCGTCAATTGCCATGTCAACAGAGTCTTTTCAATGCGCTCCGCAGCTAGCTCTTCTTCGCGCACCCGACGCTCAGCATCACGCAAAGTGTTCACTGGAATGGAATCGCGAACAGCGGTCAGTCGTGCCAATGATTCTCTACTGAACGCAAGTCGTGCAAGTGTCTCACTGAATTCGCTCTTCTTTTCACCCAGATCACGACTCCACACGACTGCCAGCAAATCCCCCTTTTTGACCTGATCGCCGAATCTCAGCGACCTGTGCTTGAGATTCTCCGAGCCCGTACGCTGTGGAATTTCATCTGTGATTTCCGGCACTTCCACAATTTCTCCGCTGAATCGAGAGCGGATCTGAGCATAGTCGTCCGGATCCAAATACAACACGCCTTCCATCTTCAAAGGTCGGCGCTCGGCGTTTGATATCACTGGAGCGACGCCCAGCCCAACCTCTTTCCAGCGATCTTTGGATATCGTCACTCCAACTTGATCAGAATGAAAGACTTGAACAGCCGAGATGACGGCGGGTTCACGTTCCCGGATTTCAGTTTGCTCACGCTGAGCCTGCCACCACTGAACGCCATGCGGCACAAATACTAGCGGCAGCCCGATCGACAATCCTATCGCGCCGACGCTCGCAACGATCTTGCCAACTTTGTTAAGCCGACTGACTTGAACGAACGGAATCGCACTTCGTGACATAAACACCTCTTAGATGATCCTGCACAATGGCCAGAACTTGGCCATCGTGAACTAATCCTGAACAAAACGAATGAGAACGATTTTTTCACGCATTAGACTTAGGCACCAGTATGCAGACGTTGCGATACCGATGGGTGAATGCTGCAAATTGAACCTGTGCTTCAATTGTATGGGCCGAACCAGATTCAATCTCAGCTTTACCAGCGTCGTGCCGGACGTCAGTACCTAACAGCGAACGCTGCTCAAATCAAAGCAATTGTTGAACGTCAGCAAGTGCTGTGCCGCGGCATTCCGAATGCCGCTGACGACAATTGCTCAATTCTGCGTTTCATTTGGACATTTTCGTTTGCACACCGCTGAGACCTGCTGTTCCTTCGTGCTGGAGAAATCCAAACCATGCGCA
>JAYVNW010000262.1:0-7862 GCA_043758225.1 Candidatus Kuenenia sp.
TAACCGCGAATTTACCTTCTTCGTTACTGACGGTTGTGGCTATGCTAATCTCTTTGTGAAGAATACAGACCTTCACGCCAGAAACCGGTTGTCCTTCTGTGTTCAACACGGTGCCCTGAAGTACGCCACCAATGTGCAAAACGACATCGGAGGAATCAATCTGTTCCCTAGCACCGATCTGTACAGGTTCACCGGCGACCAACGGGGAGCCAACTGAAAGCAGACCAGCCAGCAAGATGGAGGTGCTATTTCGCATTGATGTTGTGATTGATTTATAACGAAATTTGATATCCATCATCTTCAATTCTCGCTTCTAACTTGGGAGTGGGTTTCCTTGTCCGTGGTTTCGGCAGAAACGGCCTCCGGCCCGCGTTCGATCAACCTGCATTTGGTCCGTTCGGCAACGAGGACTCCAATGTTGACGCTTTGTACGTCATATGCACAAAACTTGAATCAGAGGCATCGTGTCAGTTTTTCTCTTTTCAACGTTAATTCCCCCTGTAGATTCTCAACAGAACTGTGTCTGCTATGATCATGGATGGCAAATTGGACATTCCAGTTCGTCGGGCACTTGTCGCGCAGGGTCGCGTCGAATCTGCCTGAGATTATTCAGGAATTAACTGGCGTAGCAATGGTCGCCACGACTACTGCTGTTTACGGCAAACTGTGCCGGGGAAGATTCATGTCGGAAGAGAATCAAAACGAAGTCTCCGGGGAGGCCGTTGACCTGCTGAGCAAAGCTTATTCGCAGCTCAAGGAACAAATTCGAAAAGTTATCGTCGGGCAGGACGATGTCATTGAACAGTTGCTCATCGCTCTGTTCAGTCAGGGGCATGTGCTGCTGGAAGGCGTGCCGGGACTAGCGAAGACGCTGATGGTGAGCACGCTGGCTCGCAGTCTGTCGATGAACTTTTCACGAATTCAATTCACGCCCGACTTGATGCCAGCAGACATCACCGGCACGGACATCCTGCAGGAAAACAAAAGCACTGGAGCACGCGAATTTCGATTTATTCAGGGCCCGCTTTTTCACAACGTCGTGCTCGCGGACGAAATCAACCGCACGCCGCCGAAGACTCAGGCGGCGTTACTTGAAGCCATGCAGGAGCGACAGGTCACCGTCGGTCAAACGATTCATAAACTCGCGTCACCTTTTTTTGTGCTGGCGACTCAGAACCCAATTGAACAGGAAGGCACGTACTCGCTGCCCGAAGCGCAACAAGACCGCTTTATGTTCAAGGTGTTTGTTAAATACCCGACATTCGAAGAGGAACGTCAGATCGCTCGGCAGACGACATCGAACGCAAAGCCTGAAGTGAAAGCCGTGCTTACTGGCGAGCAAGTTCTGGAGATTCAACGCACCGTCCGACAAGTTCCAGTGTCCGACCATGTCATCAACTACACACTGGCACTGGTGCGACAAACTCGCGTCGGTGAGCCAGGCACGCCGAAGTGGATCAACGAATGGCTGGGCTGGGGCGCAGGGCCACGAGCTGTTCAGAATCTACTGCTCGGTGCCAAAACTCGTGCGTTATTGAATGGACGAACGACGGTTTCGACGGATGATATTCAGAAGCTGGCTGCTCCGGTTCTGCGGCATCGCATCGTGCCGAACTTTACGGCCGAAAGTGAAGGCATTACGTCCGACAATGTGATCGAACGGCTCATCCAGGAAACTCCTGCCAGGGAAAGTGAACTCACAAGTGACCCAGCACTTGGAAAGATTTTTGCGGCCTGAAGAGATCGCGAGGATCGCGAGACTGGAGCTGCGGGCGCGTCGAGTCGTCGAAGGCTTCGTCTCGGGAATGCACCGCAGTCCCTACTTTGGACAGTCGCTGGAATTCCTGCAGCACCGTGAATACGTGGCCGGGGACGACCTGCGCCGTATCGACTGGAAACTCTGGTCACGCTCCGATCGGTATTATCTCAAGCAGTACGAAGAAGACACCAACGTTCGCGTCATGCTCGTGGTCGATGGCAGCGAATCGATGCAGTTCGCCACCGGAGCGATGTCGAAGTTTGATTACGCTCGCACGGTTGCTGCCGCCTTCGCCATGTTGGTGCTGAAGCAACACGATTCTGTCGGTGTGAGCGTCTTCGATTCCACAATTCGCAGCCAGATTCCCGCCAGCAGTCGCAACAATCACTTGCAGGCCATCATGACTGGACTGGAAGTTCAGACAGCCGGCGGCAAGACAGATATCTATGGCGTTCTCCGTGGCGTCAATGAATCGCTCGTTCGCCGCAGTATCGTAGTGCTGATGTCCGACCTGTTCTGTTCTCGCGAAGAACTTTTCAAGGGTCTCACAATGCTGCGGCAACGCGGGCATGAAGTCATCGTGTTCCACATCATGGATGACGAAGAACTGGACTTTAAATATTCCGGCACGTTGCGATTTGAAGGCTTGGAAGGGCTCGGCAATCTGACATGCGATCCCGCCGCACTACGCGCGGGATACATGCAGGCACTGGAAAAATTCCTCGACACCATTCGACGTCGCTCCGCCGGAGGCGCGATTGATTACAAGCTCATTCGCACCAGCGACAACCTTGATGCAGCGTTGGCCCATGTGTTGATGCAAAGGCAGACAAGGAAATGACTAACACCCAAAGTAATGTGACTGATGAATCGCATCACTGACATTCTGTTCTCCAATTGGTCAGTTTTCATTGGTCATAGGCCATTCATTTCAAATTTAAAATTTCAATTCTCGAATATCAAACAGTTTCCATGTCCACACTCACCCAGTTCTTCCTCAATCCGGCCTATGTGCTGCCAGGGGCTGCGCTGGTGTTGGTGCCGATTCTCATTCATCTCCTGAGTCGTTTGCGTTACAAAAAGGTTCGCTTCGCTGCCATGGAGTTCCTGCTGGAGAGCGAAGAACTCAATCGCCGTCGCATCGTCCTTGAACAACTGTTGCTTCTGTTGTTGCGAATTGTTGCTGTCCTGTTGATTGGATTGCTGATCGCCAAGCTGGTTCTGGATCCAAGCCGATTTCTGATGCTGCGAGGTGCCAGCATGCATCACGTTGTCATCCTGGATGATTCGCTTTCCATGCGAGATCGAGAAGGCGACGCGACCGTCTTTCATCAAGCCCTGCAAACTCTCGAAAACATGTTGGCCGAAGGAAGCCGCCAACCTGGGACATCGCGAATCACACTGTTGTCAATGACTGATCCAGGACGTCCGATTGTGTCTGATCGCACTCTTGATGCAGCCTTCGTTCAGGAAATCCTGCCGCGACTTCGCAATCTGACATGTTCGTGGCGGGCGTCCTCTCCGATTGATGCCATCAACGCTGCTCGAGACATTCTGGCCGCCGATGGAGGCGCGGCTCCACAGGTGCATGTGCTGACCGATCTTCGAGCCACTGACTGGAACAGTCGCCCGGATGTCGTGGCAGCGTTGGAATCTTTGAAGACAATCAAAGCCTCCGTAGATCTGGTCAAAGTCGTTAAGGATGCGCGTTCGAATATGGCCATTCAGCAGCTCACTGCCGAAACGCTGGCCTTGGCTCAAGGCGTTCCGTGGCGAATGACGATCACACTTAAAAACTACAGTTCAACCAAGGTTGCTGGTTTGCGTGGCACGGTGTTGCTCGATGGTACGCCGCTTCCCGGAAGAATTCTGATTCCGGACATCGAACCTGGTGCACAGCTACAGGTTTCACATGACGTCACGTTTGATTCTGAAGGTCGGCATCAGATTGAAGTGCGACTGGAAGATGATGCGTTGCGAGAAGACAATCGTCGGTTTCTTGCGGTGGACGTCACCGAAAAGCGAACGATCCTGATCATCGATGACGAAGGACAGCAGGAAGATGCGTCGTTTGTCGCTGCCGCATTGAGTGCCGATCCTGCATTAACAGGTCTCGCCAGCGAAGTTCGCGCATCGCAAACTTTAACCTCGTCAAATCTTGCAAAGTACGACTGCATTTACCTGCTTAACATTCGCGATCTGCCTGCCGACACAATACTGCTATTGGCCGATTACGTTCGCAGCGGCGGCGGAATCGTATGGTTTCCCGGCGAACAGGCCAACGTACGATGGTATTCCGAATCGCTGCGTGAACCGTCGATAAAACTATTTCCCGTGCCAATTGGAACAGTACACGAAATTGACGCGGGGATCGGCACCGTAGAAAACGATGTCAGTCCTTTCGTCACGCCGGTGTTCGAAGAACATCCAATCTTCATGATCTACAATGCGCTGGACAGTCCGTTTCCGGACACAGTGCAGATTGCTCGCTGGCTTCAGGTGACCGATAACTGGAAGTCCGACGACACAGAACGAGCTGATGGCGTTCGGACAATCATGCGACTGAAGACTGGTCAACCCGTGGCTTTTGAACATTCAATCGGAAAGGGCAGGGTGCTGACGTTTCTGACCGGTGCAGGTCGTCGTTGGAGTAACTGGCCAATCGCTCCGGCGTCACCGGGTTACGTCGTGATGAATTTGTTAATTCATCAGTACCTGCAGCGTCCGGTTGACAGCGTCGAATCGCGAGAACTTTCTGAACCAATCCAGTTGCAGTGGCCAATCAGTCTGTTCACCGAGAATGTGGAAGTTTATTTGCCGGACGCTGGCCCACACGACGAACCAGTGGCTGAGACATTCGTCCGATTACAGGCGACGCTGCTGAAGAACAACTCAAGCGTCCCCATAGAAACCTCATCAACAAATGCCAGCGACGAGAACAAACAGAACGATGCGAGTTCCGCCGAGCAGGAACTTGGTGTGACGATCAAGCAGGCAGAAAGGCCAGGAATTTATCGCATCCGCCGCTTTAGCACGGAAGGCAATGTCAACGATTTGGTGATGGCCGTTAATGTGCCGACGTCAGAGAGCTCACTTGCGATGGCCGATCAGGAACAGATCACAAGTCAGTCGGAACTTGATCATGTTCGAATTCTGGAATCGGATGCGGCAAATTCGCTTGGGGGTTCCGAAGCCGGTCGTGAATTGCGTTGGTTGCTGTTGGGACTGTTAATTGCGACTCTTGTTGCCGAACAACTGCTGGCATTGCGTCTGAGCTACCACCCGGAGGTAGCAAAATGAGTTTTCAGTCTTCAGAGATCAGTTTTCAGGGGTTGAGCTTGGGGGTGCAGACTTCTGGGACAGAATCGGGAGATTCTGGACCGACGCCAACGACTTCCGCAGCTGCGGCTTCTGCGATGGAAGTTGAATCGCAATCATTCCAGACAACGGAACTGGATCTGCCGGAATCGACGGCGGGCATTCTGCTGCTGCTTGGAGGTATCGCGATTCTTGGGGGATTGACTGTTCGCACAGCACTGAGAGACTCGCGGTTTCTGAAGACGCGGGCTCGAGCGATCCTGTTGATTCCCCGACTGCTCGTGCTCGTGATTATGCTGCTGATTGTGCTCAATCCTCAGCGGCGGACTCAGTTGAGTCGAATTGAAAAATCACGAGTCGGTGTTTTACTGGATACATCGTTGTCCATGGCGTGGTCCGCTGCTGATCCTGGCGTTGCACTAGTGAGCGGCACTGAGCCGGTTGAAAATCAGGGGATTAACATGCCCCGCTCGCCAATTGCATTGGCATCGCGCGCAGATGCCGCGGTGAAATCATTGATCGCATCCGGCGTGTTGTCAGAACTCAGCAAGAAACACGCGGTTTCAATTTATACTTTTGACTCCGCTCTGGCTGGTCCGTGGGCAATCGTCTCTGAAGACGAAGTGCGATTTGTTGATGTTGATGCCGACAATTCAGAAAGCAACACCACGCCACCAACATTCGGCAACTCAACAGCAACTGTGTCGCTGGACGAAACCACGACACCATCCGCCGACGCAATTACAGATCCAAAAGTATTGGCAAAGTGGAACACGATCATCCAGCCGCGCGGAGCCGAAACACGGATCGGTGAATCTCTGTACCAACTGATTGGCCAGATTTCAGGCAGAACGCTAAGCGGAGTGGTGCTGATTTCTGACGGACGATCCAACACCGGTCTGGACATCGAACCCGCGCGGGTTCGAGCGGAAAGATCAGGGACTCGGTTGATTACCATCGGCGTGGGAAGTCAGAAGCCGCAGTTGAATCTCTGGGTTGCTGGTATGCAAAGTCCCACCGAGGTGCATCAGGGCGACCCGTTTGATATCACAGTGATGCTGCAAGGCACGGCGTCAAAGGGTGAACAGGCAACCGTGCGACTGTTTGAACAAACCACTGGAGGAGACGGCAAAGATCGGCGTCAGATTGCGGAGAAGATTATTGAACTCAGCGACGATTCGATCCCGGCCTCCGTGCAATTTAGCCAGGAACTCAAAGTCCCGGGCAAGTACGATTACACCGCTCGAATTGAATCGGCTGTCGGCAATGTAGAAATGACGCTCGACGACAACGAACGTCGCCGCACGATCGAAGTCACCGATCAGAAAATGAAAGTCCTCGTGATTTCCAGCGGGCCGATGCGAGACTATCAGTTTGTTCGCAACACTTTGTTTCGTCACAGTGGTGTCGAATCGGATGTCTGGCTGCAATCCGTCACCGGTGACAATGTTGGCTTCGTATCTCAGGAAGCAAAGAAGCTGCTGACTAAGTTTCCGGCAACGGAAGCTGAACTCTTCGAATACGACGTCGTTGTCGCGTTTGATCCGGATTGGAGCCGACTGTCATCAGAACAACAGACTTTCCTGAATCGCTGGGTTGCAGAACATGCCGGCGGACTAGTTGTCGTTGCGGGTGAGATCTTCACACCAAGACTGGCGCAGGAACCTGAAACGTTTCGCGATATCACTGTGTTGTATCCAGTATTGCTGAATCGCGTGGCGCCGGAACTTCAGCTCAGTCAGCGAGCCGATGAACCCTGGCCAATCACACTCACGCCGGAAGGTCGTGCAACGGAATTCCTGAAGATCGCGGACGAAACCGGTAATGCCAGCGTGGATCTGTGGAAGAAGTTCAAAGGCATCTATCGATCGTATCCCGTTCGCGGCGTTCGTGACGGTGCTGTAGTGCTGTTGGAATATGGTAACCCGAGGGCTCGCACAGAACTTGGCCAGCCGCCGTTTCTGGCGTCGCAGTTTTACGGCACCGGCCGCACGATCTTCATTGGATCTGCCGAAACCTGGCGTTTGCGGGAGATCTCGCCACAGGGCCATCAAAGATTCTGGACAAGCCTGATTCGCGAAGTTGGGCAGGGACGACGCAGTCGCGGCAACGCACGCGGGGTCCTGATGTTGGATCGTACCGAAGTCGCACCGGGCCAGCCGGTGAGTGTGCGAGCCCAATTGTATGACGCTCGCCTTCAGCCGTTGATCACAGAATCCGTGCCGCTGACGATCGTAGACAGCCAGGGTCGAACGTTGACAGTTCCCGACCGTCTGAACTCCGACAGCCGAGGGGCAGGGCAGTACACATCGAGTTTTCGTCCACCCGAACCTGGCACGTATCGCCTGTCTGTCCCGGTGCCGGAATCGTCGGACGTGCTTCAGGCCTCCATCGATGTCGCGATGCCAAATCTGGAGTCTCAGAATCCAACTCAAAACGTCGAACTGCTGACGAATCTGACTCGAGAGACACAAGGCCGCTATCTGGCGATCGCCGACCTTGCGAAGTTGCCCACCTTGTTACCAGATCAGAGCCAGCCGGTTGTTGTGGATGAGCAACTGCGAACCTTGTGGGATCGCAATTGGCTTATGTTCCTGATGGTCGGGTTGCTGGCGTTGGAATGGATCATGCGACGCGTTTGGCGGTTGTCATAACGATTCCGCATTAGCCAGTTTCCCCGGCGTTAAAAGACTTCCTCAACGACGGGATTCGTTAATCGTCCAATTCCTTCAATTTCAATTGTGACTTCATCGCCCGCCTGCAGAAATACTGGTGGCGTTCGAGC
>JAYVNW010000263.1:0-4511 GCA_043758225.1 Candidatus Kuenenia sp.
TTAAAAAATTGAGGGAACAAACATAAGCATCAGGGGTCAAAATTCCTTGACGTCTGCAACGAAGAGACCTGATGCTTCCGCGTCTGGTGATTGAATGATGGTCTACCTTTCGGACACGAATGTTTGGATTCGACATCTTGCTGTAAAGAAATCTCTCTTTGTGTCTTTCGAAAGTGTTCCGTTCACCGGCGATACGGCGCGTGTGTTTGGAAAACTGCGGAGCGATCTTGCTCAACAGGGATCGCCAATTGGTCCACTCGATTTGCAGATTGCTTCAATTGTGGCTCTCAATGGCTTGCGCCATGTGACGAGCAACACTCGTGAATTCACCAGAATCTCCGGACTGCAGGTCGAGGACTGGAGTGTGTGATTTGCAATCACGTGGTTCGCTCGCCGAAAGATGCATGCACCGTGCGCACCAGAAACCGAGTAAGACCCTAAACGCCCGACGAATTTCTTGTGCAGATTTGCACGAAGGTGTTATCATCCGGGGAGAAAGTGAGACATTCCATGTCAGAATACAATTTTCCAGCATCCGTCAGCCACTTGATTGAAAAGCAGCTCGCAACGGGGCGATATTCGTCGGAAAACGAAATTCTTGAGGCTGCACTCCAGCGGCTCGACGAGGAGTCGGACGATTGGGCGGCAATCAAAGAAGCGATTGATTCACTCGATGCTGGCGAACCCGGTCTTTCGTTGATGGAAGCATTTAACGAAGTCCGCAAACGAAACGCGATCGCTGGCTAGTCTCATGTTTCAGGTGCGATTTCAACCGGCTGCAATCGAGGATTTGAACGACGCTTTCTTCTATGCAGCTCAACGCGCCCCAGAAGCTGCAGCACGATGGCTGGGCCGTTTTCAAACGGCACTTCAAACCCTTGAGCACAATCCTCAGCGTTGTCCTCTGGCACCGGAAAGCAGCAAGAGCCCACGAGAGCTGCGCGAATACTTGTTCGGTAAACGCCCCTTCGTATTTCGCGCCATCTACACGATTGACGTTGAGACAGTCTGGATCCTTCGTATCCGACGAGCCCAGCGAAGGCACTTGACGGCAGAAGAACTCGGGGAGTTTGGGGCGTAGAGAGATCAATCTTCATCAACGGATACTTCAGACAATGTCAGCACCGCTTCTTCAGATTCGCAACCGTCACACGCCCGCCAGTGGAGATCCGCCAATTGTTGATGGAGACTCCGACAATAAATACACCGGATATTTTGAGAACCAATACGGCGAACAATGGATTTTCACACGTGATAGAGAAACTGGGGTTGCCATTCGTCGTGGCGGCGAAATTGGGTGGAACCAAAAATCCGATTCTTGATGAACTGCACTCGATCCGCGAACGGCTACGGGCCGATGCTGGCGCAACGCTGCACGAATTTTTGTTTTCAGCGGCGTTGAAGCCATGCGACAGGCATTAAGCGATGCGTCAACAAAGTTGCTTCTGTCGGTTTTTTGCATTATCCAACGAGCAACTATGACAACTTTACATGTTTGCGTTTTGCTTTGCGGGCCTTGGCGCTGGCGGGGCGTTGACCGTGGTTGGCTTTGTTGAGTTTACGACCGTTCTTTGCCATGACTTGTGTTCCTGATTGTTTTTATGAAGTGCTGTTTCGTCGATTGCACATCGACACGGAACAAGCACTCTCTTCATTGTTTATTGTGATTCAAATGCTGTGATTTATCAATTCCAGAGCGAGCTGCTCGAAATCGAAGATCGGTAAGATAACCACATTCCAGGTTACAGAAAACCCCCGATTGACGGGATTTGAAGCAATTTCGACGCTTGGGAGTTCGTGGGACGAACGGTTGGGCGTCAGCCTTCCGTGGACGAAGCCATGTGACACGGAGGGCTGACGCCCAACCGCTCGCCAAATTAGTCGCGGCGGGAAACTTTTGACACATCCGTGCAATTGCGAGTGCTTCTGATAAACTTCGCACGCAACGATCGATGGTGGCAGACCCAATGGGTGCCGCCTGGTGATCTCTGGCACTCGCTGTGGTGCAAATTCGTTGCAATTAAGCTGGTTCATCATGTTTACGGGCCTCGTGGAAGGACAGGGAACTGTCAGGCAACTCGCCTCACTTCCCGTCGGGCTGCGCCTTTCGATTGCTCCGGATACCGGCTGTTTCTCCGCGTCCGAACTTGCCATTGGCGACAGCGTTTCTATTTGTGGTTGTTGCCTCACTGTAGTTGCGATCAGCGGCGATGAATTGGATTTCGAAGCTGGCGACGAAACATTGTCGAAGACCAATCTTGGGCGTTTCAAAGTCGGCAGTCGTGTCAATCTGGAACGGTCGCTCGCGGCGAATGCTCGGCTGGGTGGCCATTTCGTTCAAGGCCATGTCGATGGCGTTGCGAAGGTCAGCGAAGTTTTTCGCAACGGCGACTGGATTGATATGTGGTTCACGCCGACCGCTGAGCAGCATCGATTGCTGGTTCCGAAAGGCTCTGTCGCGATCGATGGTATCAGCCTGACCATTGTGAATGTCACCGCCGATCGATTTTCGGTCGCGTTGATTCCTCACACTCAGGACGTCACGACGCTCGGATCAGTGGCGGCCGGTGATGTCGTCAATATTGAAAACGATATTCTTGGCAAGTACGTAGATCAGCTTCTGGAACGCCGACTGATCGACGGTTCCATCTCTTTGTCACCTCAGACAATCGCCGCTTTGCAAACGCAATTGAATCCAGAAAGTCCGCCGCCCCAATGAAAAATGTTCAGCGTCAAACGCGATCGTGGTTGATGGAGCTGTTTACACAGCACGGCTTCAACCCGCGCGGTGACTTGGGGCAGAACTTTCTGATCGATGTGAATCTGATTGAATTTGCCGTACGCCATGCAAGCCTTGGGCCAAACGATGTTGCTCTGGAAGTTGGTTCCGGTACGGGCGGTATGACGGCGTTTCTGGCCGAAGAAGCGGGCCATGTTATTTCGGTTGATGTCGATGAGAACATGTTGAAGCTCGCCGCAGAAGCCGTTGAAGGTTACGACAACGTCACGCTCATTCACCAGGACATCCTGAAGAACAAGAATACGCTGGCACCGGAAATCTGTGATCTGATACGAGCCCATGTGGCGTCGCTGCGGAATGGTCAACTGAAGCTGGTGGCCAATCTTCCGTACAATGTTGCGACGCCGGTGATTGCGAATCTGATCGCATCCGATCTGCCATGGGAACGCATGGTGTGTACGATCCAGTGGGAGTTGGGCGAAAAGATGGCGTCGGAACACGGTACGCCCGGATACTCCGCGCTGTCGGTGTGGATTCAGTCGCAGGCGAGCATCCGGATTCTGCGAAAGCTTGGGCCGAACGTGTTCTGGCCGCGACCAAAAGTGGATTCTGCGATCGTGAGTATCTGGCGTGACAAGGAAGCTGCGGCTCGCATCAATGACAGAAAGTTTTTTCTGGACTTTTTGCGGCGTGCATTTTCGCAACGACGCAAGTTGATTCGTCCTGTGTTGATCGGGATGTACCGCAAGCAACTGGACAAAGAGGACGTGGACCGTCTGCTGGCAGAACTGGAGCACAAGACGGACGCTCGAGCCGAACAGATGGATATCGCGACATTGATTCGATTATCGAATCATGTGCATGCGACGATTGTGAAAAAGGGAACTGAGGACGTTTGAGATTTGAGATTTGTGATTTTCATTTTTTGATTTGCAAACTGACCACTGACCACTGGAGATTCAACCATGCAGGACCGCATCGCTTACCACGGACTTACATTTGATGACGTCCTTCTTGAGCCAGGATACAGCGAAGTCATTCCGTCGGAAGTGGATATCAGTTCGCATCTGACTCGCAACATTCCACTGAATCTCCCGATGGTGAGCAGCCCGATGGACACTGTCACGGAAAGTGATATGGCTGTCGCGATGGCGCAGTTGGGCGGCATCGGCATTATTCACAAGAATATGTCGATCGAACAGCAGGCGATGCAGGTTGACCGCGTCAAACGCAGCGAACACGGAGTCATTGTTGATCCCGTCACGTTGCCACCGGAAACTCCCGCTGGAGAAGCAGTGCGACTGATGGACGAACGCAATATTGGCGGCGTTCCGATCACGGTCAATGGACGACTCGTTGGTATTCTGACACGTCGTGATCTGCGGTTCCTGGATTCTAAAAACCGCCCGATTTCTGAGATCATGACGAAGGACAATCTCGTTACCGCGCCGGAGAATACGAAGCTTGAAGATGCCGAACGCATACTCCTGGAAAACAAGGTCGAGAAACTGCTTCTCGTGGACGATGATTATCAGTTAAAGGGACTGATCACGATTCGTGACATTGACAAAAACCTGCAGTTTCCGCGAGCGTCGAAGGATTCGCGCGGTCGTTTGCGGGTTGGCGCAGCAATCGGTGTTTTTGATTTCGAACGCGCGGCTCAGTTGGTTGAAAAAGGTGTTGACGTTTTGGTCGTAGATAGCGCTCATGGGCATTCTAAGAATGTGATTGAGACTGTTGCGGCCATCAAGCGGAAATTGCTGATTGACGT
>JAYVNW010000264.1:0-3441 GCA_043758225.1 Candidatus Kuenenia sp.
CGACGACTTGGGAAGGCGGCTGCCGAGTTCCTGCAATTGCCTGGTGGCCCGGTCGAATTACGGCATCGAGTGTCTCGGATGTTGTAATGGGGACGATCGATGTCTTGCCCACGGCGGTTTCGCTGGCCGGTGGCACTGTACCCGACACTCCGGTCATTGACGGCCGCGATGTGTCGTCGATTCTGTTTGGTAACTCCACGCAGTCACCGCGTAACGCTCATTTCTATTTCAATGGTTTTGATCTACAGGCCGTTCGACAGGGGCCTTGGAAATTGGCCGTCGCTCCACAGCCCGATGCGTTTGGAAGTGGAGTTGCTCCGGACGCCGTCGTGAATCCAAGATTGTATAATCTGAACAGCGATATCAGTGAGCAGATCAATCTTGCCGTAGACAATCCGGATTTGGTCACGAGTCTTCAGGCACTGGCGTCAGACTTCAGTGCGCGAATCGGTGGAAGTCAGCCACCAGAACGACGGCCTGCTGGACAAGTTGCAAATCCGGTGGCCCTGTTTCCGCTGGCTTCCAATTTGATACCTGTGCTTACCGGTCCTCCACTTCAGAATGTCACAGCTCGACCGGTCTTCCAGTGGAATACAGTGCCGGATGCCGTGAGCTACGAAGTCTGGATTTCCAAAAAGACGGCGGTGTATAGGCGGCAAATTGTATCGGATGTTTCGTTCACTCCTGCCGCAGACATGGATCTGGACGAATATCGCGTCTGGGTGCAGGGCATCTATTCCGACGGGACGCGAACAAGCTGGAGTCTGATGAGAAACTTCACCGTTGCGCCGCGACCAGTCTTCACTGGTCCGACTGGACAAGTTGCGACATCAACGCCGACGCTGACCTGGTCGTCAGTTGCTGGAGCGTCGAAGTATGATCTGTGGGTGACGAATGCAACGACCGGGCAATCTCAAGTCATCCGCAATCAGAATGTCGCGGCGACAAAGTTCCTGGTTCTCCAACCACTTCCGCTGGGGGATTACTCAGTCTGGGTACAGCCGATCAACGCCGCATTACTTCGCGGCAACTGGAGCATGAAAGGCGCATTCACGATCGCAACGCCTCCCGCTCTGCAGGCACCGGTGAATAATCAGGCGATCAGCGGCACTCCGTCATTCTTATGGTCAGAAGTGCCGGGTTCCAAACGCTACGACCTCTGGGTGCGTAATTTGTCAACGGGGGCCGATCAGGTGATTCGCCAAACGAACCTGGCAACTCCGATGTTCACACCTGCAAATCCATTGCCCCTTTCGAACTACATCTGGTGGGTGCGGGCAATCGGAGACAAAGAAGTCACTGGCAAATGGTCGATTGGCGGACGCTTTGCTGTAGCTCCTTGATTGTTGGGCCGAGTTGCAGATAGTCGTCTATCAAATGTGTAGCCCCGCTGAGGGTATCCGAATTGGGACAGTCGGACTACAGACGGGATATTAAATGTTCGCTTTGACTCCGCAGATTCCGCAGTAGCGACGGAGAAGTTGACGCCAACGCTCCACTGTCCAGACGAAAACAGATTTGTCGCTCCATCGATGGCTTTGACGGCAAGACACTGCGTCGCAGTTACGACGCCGCGAGCAGCAAATCGGCCATTCACATGGTGAGCGCATTGCTTACTATCTCGAACAACAACGATCCTTTGCCGTTTGTCATACCTCGGGTGATCGCATGGTGGCAATTATTGAAATCGTGTCGCGATCCAATCGCCATTCCATTCAGATGCTGAACGACTTCGCCGACAAAGTGATCGCTTCGTTGCATCGGGGAATCCATGTCGTCGTGGTTGATCCGTTTCCCAGCGGCCGCAACGACCCAGATGGCATGCACGGGCTCATCTGGGAACGCACGTTGGCAGGCGAATATCGAGGCACTATCGAAAAGCCCTTGACCCTGGTGTCATACACTGCGGGCTACCCTATCAAAGCATGGATCGAACCGTACCGCCTTGGCGATGCACTGACTGCGATGCCACTGTTTCTGACGAAAGGACACGACATCCCGTTGCTATTGGAAGAGACTTACAATCAATCATGGTCCGGCGTTCCCGAACGCTGGTGGCGCGTGATTGTGCAGGATGGATAGTCAGAGTTTAGCCAAAATACGCCACAGCGTTTCGGAAAACTTTGATGCCGTCGCCTTCGCCACGAAGTCCGAGGCGTGTCCATTGAGGATGCTGAGTGGCGAAAAGGAAGCGTTCCGGATGTGGCATCAGGCCGAGCACTCGACCTGTGGTGTCGCAGAGCCCGGCGATGTTTGCGATCGAGCCGTTTGGGTTCTCAGGTTCCGGCAGCAGATCAATGCGAGTCGGATCGCCTGTGGTTTTGAGCATTTCAGTCGCGGCTGGTGACCAATAGCAAGCGGCAAGTTGCAAGTTGTCTCGAAGCTCATCAAGCAACTCCGGATGCTTCAATGCAATTCGACCTTCGGCGTGAGCCATTGGGACGTCGAACTCATCGATGCCTTTCAGGAAGACGCTTTTGCAGGATGTGACCTTCAGTCTCACCCAGCGGTCGGTGTAGCGGCCGTTGGCGTTCCATGTCAGTGTGACCTGATCTTCCCATGCTTTGTCTAATGCGTTTTCAATTCCGCGTCTCATCAACAGGCCAGCCTTCAGAATCGTCTGAAAACCGTTGCAGATGCCGAGAACCAGTTTGTCGGCTTGCAAAAATTCTCGCATGGCTTCGTTCAGTTGACCTCGAAGCTGTCGCGAAAAGATAACGCCGGCACCGAGGTCGTCGCCGTAGCTAAAGCCGCCCGGAACACAAAGGATCTGATATTGGCTGAGTTTTTTCGGATCTTCCAGCAGGCGAAACAGATGAACGCGATCGGCAGACGCACCAGCAAGTTCGAACGCATGAGCGGTCTCAACGTCACAATTCGTTCCTGGGGCTCGCAACACACAGACCTTAGGAGCAGTCATGAGATTCAATTCGTTTTCTTTCAAAGGGGCGATGCATGCGTAGGCCGGGTGTCCAGACCCGTCCCGATCCGTTCCCACAGGGATTTTTACCACTGATTGGAGATCATTTCATCTGGTTCGGCGATCACTGTTCTGGAATTCTCGCCTAGCGATCGATAATTGAAGAGTTTTTCTTTCAAGACTTCTCGTATTCCTGATTCGGCCTTACAGTTCCGCCATGCCGTTGGATCTCGATGACACGATTGTTGCGCTTGCATCACCGCCCGGGCCTGCCCGGCGCGGGATTGTGCGTGTGAGTGGTGTCGAGACCTCCGACGTTGTTGCGAGGATATTCAGGCCGGATGTTGAATCGGCCAATTGGCGTTCCGCGAAACTGCCTCGACGGTTCACGGGGCAACTGGATCTGGCGTCAGTCATAGTGCCAGTACCTGCCGCATTGATGTACTGGCCGACACGGCGAAGTTACACGGGCCAGCCGATGGCAGAATTCCATCTCAGTGGGTCCGTGCCGTTGGTCGAAG
>JAYVNW010000265.1:0-1864 GCA_043758225.1 Candidatus Kuenenia sp.
TTCCAATTCAGACGGCTGGATTCCCTCAGATCTATGGCGGAGGCAATGGTGTTGGCATGTATTTTTCGGCCACATCGGAAGCAATGAAACTGGACGCGCTGTCATCGCGGGCAGTCGCTACAGGGACGCCCGGTGTTTTGCAGGCCACGTTCAACGTCAATTTGAACATGGACGCTTCAGGCGGTGACTTTAACATCGGGCTGGCCGATGCATCTCATCCATCCGATGCCGACGTCATCACCAGTTCGTTGTTCCTGCACATGGACGGCGGATCATTGCTGATGAACATCGAATCAGACAATGCAACCGCAGAAGTGAACGCGACTTCCACAACTCTTTCTGCCGTTGTCGGAACTCCTGTTGTCGTCACATGGGACATGCGAGACTGGGCAGCGATCAAGTGCTACGTCAACGGTCTTCGCGTTGGAGACGGCACAACTGGAGCGGCGGTGACATTGACTCTTGCCGCAGTTGCAGGTCCACTGAGGTTGCTCGTTCACATGGAAAAAACAGTATCGACCGTCATTGGAAACTTCACTGTTCTGGATATGGGTTTCACGTCCTTCGACGTGTAATCCAATATGGCGACGGAAACCTGAATTGAAGATTGATCAACATGCATGAATCAACGCCCGCAACTATCGCCAAAGCCATTGAACAAGTGGCAAAAAACATGGTTTCGTCTCAAAGCGAGCACGGGCGTCAGATTCAGTTCATGTCGATCGATGAGATGAAGCAAGCCGACCATTATATGGCCGGTAAAAAAGCGGCAAAACAACTGCACTTCGGGATACGAATGACGAAGTGCATTCCACCTGGAGGAGGTTAATGCCATCGAAGTTTGAGAATCAATTTCAGGCTCTTGCGGTGCCGAACTTCGTACGCGAATTCGGCGTGACAATTCGATTCATTCGCGGCGTCAACGTCTCGGCTGAATTCGCTGCAAGACGTGCCGATCGAGAGTACGCAGTGATCGGGGCCGACCATGGAATTACGATCAAAATCACGATGAGAGGTTTTGTTCTGCCGGTCGCTTCGACATGGATCGACGGGGACGCAATTGAGCCGCGAACCGGCGATCGGATTATGGAAGGCACGGAGGTCTTCGAGATTCAGCCGATTGATGAAAATAAGCCATCCGTCGAACTTCAGGCGGGTGGATTCGAGTGGATAGTACACACGAAAAAAGTTGAATGAGCATCCCGACGCTACTTGTAGACCATCTGACAGCGGTAATCAATACCGCTCAGGCTGCAGATGCGTTCGGAGCTTTGGAATTCACGGCACGACGATCTTATCCGGACTGGGACGACGATTTTACCGGGCTGAAGGAACTTGCGGTTGACGTCGTATTTGTCGCCAGTGGCGGAGATGCCGCAGATCTGGACGCAGCATATTTCATCGGCACACAACCAGCCGTTGATATCGCAATTCGAAAACGATTCGATCATCCGTCCGACAGAGAGGCTAATGGGCGGCTGAAGAATTCAGTGGTTGACGCTCTGGTGACTTTGGTTGAGCAAATTCATGTTCTGATGACTGAGGATCGGAATACGGCCATCACGTTAGCGACAGGCGTTACGGCAAATTGGAACGGCGCGATAATCAGAACCTACTGCGATTATGCGAAGCTTCGGCAGGGTTGTTTTCTTGGCGTTGTGCGTCTCAACTTCGACGTGTCGAAAGCGGTGTCATGATGTTTGGATTCACATTCAGATCACAGCCTGAATTTCAGAGAGTTGCACGAGCTGCTACACGTTCAGTCATCACAAATATACGCCATGCTGCTTTCGCAGTTCGAAAGACGATTCGCGATTCGATTAATAAATCAGATCAACCATCGCAGCCCGGCAGACCAGTCGCA
>JAYVNW010000266.1:0-3652 GCA_043758225.1 Candidatus Kuenenia sp.
GCTTGAGAAGAAATAAGCGTCGGCTGGAATCAGAACCTAATTCAATTGGTCCCTGTTCATCAAAAATCTTCAGCTGCTGCAGGCTGGTCTGGCCCAGTAATAGTGGACCGGAATCGGAAGAAGTAGGTTCCGGATAGGTTTCAAATTTCAATTCCGCATGATCAAGTTGAGTTGCATGCAGTGTGGCCGAATAGTGAGCTTCACGAATGCGTGGTGACGACGCTGGAGCATCTGACTGATCATCTCGAAGCAGCTCCGCGATTTGATTGCGAGGCACAGGCACATAGTGCTTATCGGATACACGTTTTGCCAATTCATCCAGCGGAACGATTTCAACGACCGCGTCAGGCATCTCGGCATCTCGCGCAGCGCTTGTGTTCTCCGATGGGTCGATCGGATTTTGCAGTAATGCCAACAGCAACAGTTGCCAGAGCGTTATCATGAAACTCCGTGCCTTGCCTCACTTAATGTTTCGCGTTCGACGACTTGTACGCTGAGTTGCACAACTTAACCTGCCACATTGACGTTAAATGAAAGAGCTGACATTGAAGTCTGATCGATTGCCAGAAGGTGTTGCAGGAACTACGGGTTCGGCACGATCCGTGATGGCTTGCGACATGATTCCGGAAAATCCGAACACGGTTTGATACTCACCTGTTTGAGACGCCTTTGGAAACCGACCGCGACGTTCAAAAACCAATTTCTGGAAGATCACCGACACAGCGCCACAAACTACACCGACAGCCACATACGGTGCGAGCAATGTCGTCCATTCTGGAAAGGCCAGCCACGCGAAAAGTGAAGAGCATGCAATCAACAGCACTGGCAGGATTGTTGTCAGGCGCCGGAGCAAAGACAGCAGGATAAAAAAGACGATACAAACAACTGCGCTCACAAGCAGCAATGCGACGAATGGAACCAGAACAAGCGCCATAGCGCCGAATTCGGCGGAACCAATGAATAGATCCTGCTGGTCCGAATACGACATCCAGTTCTCCATTCTGTCCATCGCCATCAACTGCATCTCCGTCGGGTATGGCGATAGAATGGCATTCAGCTGTCGGTCGGAACTGGATCGAACGCTTTCATTCCACGGAAGTCGGATGGATCCCTGATGCGTTACAGCTTTGAATCTGTTTGAAGTGCTGGTTGTTCGGAATTCGCCTTCAGACCCGACAATCCAAACAACCGGGACGGTTGGCGATTCACCAACAATGATCGTGCGATCAAGTTTTACCGCCAGCCAAAGCGATGAACGTTCGGGTATTCGATCGCTGACCCGAAGCTCAATAGTGTGCGGGCCGTCCGAAGCGGCATCTGATGGCTGTGCCGTCATTGGGCCTCTCAAGGCCTTAGTCTGAATTTGCCAGCCGCAGGTGCCGAGTTCCTTGTTTTCCTGCCGCTGTATTTGGCTCCTTAGCAGCAAATCGCTGGAATTCAACGACTGCTGATCGATCACAATCGAATGCAGAGTGCAGCTCAGCGGGGTCTCCAGATTGATGATATCGGGAAGCGTTTCGTAGATAGCCAAAGTGGTTGTGAGCAGTTGATGGCCAACAATTTGTGTCCTTGCAAGAATCAGATCCGGACTGTGCCCGGAGACTAACCCCCGGTTTGGCTGCCATAGCACAGGAACGGTTGCTACCGGAGCACTCGAATACCACGCGGCGTCGAATCGCTCCGAGTAAACCGGCCGCCAGATCTCTGAATCCAGCACGGTGAGCCCGCTTCCAGACTCGGTGCCGACTTCTATGCTCTGAATCTCGGCCGCTTCTGGCAGTATCAAAGGCAACGGGTCCGACGACAAAATGGGCATCCAAATGTAGTTGACTTCTAACGTCAGACTGCCGCGTCTTGCTTCCGGAAGTCGAAAGCTCCAGTGTGTATCTGAATCAATCGTGGCTCGAAGGACTTCCGTCTGGCCTGCGATACGAACCGTGGGTTTACGGATTTCTCCCGGTACATTCAAGGACAGTGCAGGCAAATCGCGGTGTTCGATTTCAAAGCTAATTGTTTCTCGGACTTCAATGGCAGCTCCTTGCTGCCGCATGCCAAGGCGTATATTTGCCCGCACCGATGGAGCCTGTTCGGGAAGTTCCAGTCGAACAGGGATCGATGGATCATCATGCAGCCAGCTTTCCGAATGCAGATCTGTTTCTACAGCCACGGCGGATGCAGGACCCGGAAGCGGAACAGTTGGCAGTGGCCTGCCCGTTCCCATGCTGATTGGCCGGATCCTGTATTCATCCGACTCGATGGTTGTTACCACGAATGGCTGTCCGATTCTTCCTTGAATCTCTGGACACCGCAATTGGATGTTGCCCGAACGTACAGCTGCCAATGGAGCATAGGCGCGAAACTCGACGATGAATTCGCCGGACTGTCGTTCACGAAACGTCATCTGCAAAATGTCGGTTTCTGTTTCTGACTCCTGTGGCGAAAGCGGTACGCTGGTCTTGCCGGAAATCAGCCGTGTTGAGCCTGGTAAAATCTGCCACTCACCACTGGAATAACCGGGCCAGTAGATCGAAAGATCCAGCAACGCGCCGGTCAGCACGCTGATTGGATATCTCGCCGTCATGATCACATTCTGGGCGTCAGGTCGAAGTTCGAGTTCCGGAGAAACCGCAAACTGCGCTTCCGTTTCTTCGACGTGCAGCACAACCTGAGATTCTGTCGAACGCATGCGGAAAGCTGTCGCTGCAACGCTTAAATCTGTCTCAGCGGTCACACGTTTTCGCTGTGCACCCTCCACCACCGACTGTTGCACCAACAGTCCCGTTGGGAAGAGAATATCCAAGTCTCCAGACTGCACGTTGGCGTCCTGAATCGAAGGTAGTGCTACGCGGATGTCCTGCGGAAATGTACGGTTCGCAAGTTCCAGATCAAACGACAGTGTGAGCGAACCTTCCGTTGCAGCGGTGAGTCGAACCAGCGTCGATACCGCATCTGATTCTTTTCCTGACCCGGCAGATTCACTGATTTTTTCCCAGTTATTCAGCACCGAAAGGCCGCTTGCATTCCGTGCGCCAATTTCTTTGGGCTGAAACCCTGCGGGGAACGTAACGCGTAATTCGTCTACAGGGCTTCCGCTGATCTGTACCGATTGAGTACCAGTCAGATTGACGGGAATCGTTGTCAGATCCAGTTTCATTCGATTCTGAACCTGAATCACTGGTTTCTGAGCCACACGCTGAACGACGTCGGACCAGGATAAACTGAACGACTGTGGAAGTCCCCAAAACTCGACTGAATGAACACCTTTGTCGTCTCTCCTCGGTTTGTCCACAGAACCCGTGGGCAGGCTCTGTAGTTCCACCGGCAGAGCGAATTGAAAATCCGCATGCGAGGCGGTCGCGGACGGAAGATTCAGATTCAGCTGTCGCACGCCGGGGGCAAGCAGTCGGGCTTTGCCGACCATTTCCAGAGTAACTGTGTGTAATCCAGAACCGTACAAGTGCAACTGTCGCGAATTTTGTTCGCCAGATGTTGGCACAGCCTGTGCGTTCGGTTCTTCAGACTTGTGATCGATGCGAGTCGTGAATACATCGCCGAATGTCATCGGGATTGTGACCCACTCTTTGGCCACATGAAGCTGAATCTGGAGTAAAATTTTGACGGTGACAACATCATGGTCGACCGCCGCTGAAAC
>JAYVNW010000267.1:0-3051 GCA_043758225.1 Candidatus Kuenenia sp.
GAACAGCGGATCGCATCCGGATACAATCGACTCGGAATGATGAGCGCAGAAGGTGGCGTGCAGGATAAGGAATATCTTGCGAAATACATTGCAGAACGAGTTCGAAATACAACCGGAACATGGCTGGGAATCACGCTTGGATGCGCGGAATGCCATGATCACAAATTCGACCCGCTGACCACGCGTGACTTTTATCGCTTCGAAGCATTCTTTGCAGACATCAAAGAACGCGGGCTGTATTCCGGAGCCAACTCGGACGGCAACTGGGGGCCATTTGTAAAGGTCCCGAACGAACAACAAGCCGCGGACCTGGCGGCAATCGATCAGCAGATCGCCGCGACAAAAACGACGCTCAATACTGACACCCCGGAACTCACAACGGCACAGGCCGAATGGGAGAAATCACAAATTCCATGGACTCCACTGACCGCCGATTCCATGACGTCACTTGGCGACGCGAAAATGACGTTGCGTCCGGATAGTGCGATTCTGGTCAGCGACAAGAATCCGGCGACGGATACTTATGAGCTGACGTTTTCGAACCTGCCGCCAAACGTCACGGCATTTCGGCTGGAAGTCCTGCCAGATGATTCACTGCCAAACAAAGGGCCGGGCCGAGCTGGAAACGGTAATTTTGTGTTGTCAGAACTGACCGTGACTGTCATTCCGCTCGCTGGCGAAGCGAAGCCTGACGAAGCGAAGCCTGACGAAGCGAAGCCAGTTGAGGCGAACCCTGATCAACAAAAGCCCGCTGAGGAAAAGCCCGTCACGGATGAAATTCCTGTCCCGCTCCGAAATGCCAACGCAACGTACGAACAAACGGGAGCGGCCGAAGCGAATCCTTACAAGAAGTGGGCAGTCGAAGCGGCCATCGACAACGACGAAAAAGGCAAGACCTGGGGCTGGGCCATTATGGAACAAGCTGGTCGACCAAACTTCGCTGTCTTTGAAACAGCCGCTGATCTGACTCTTGGTGAAGGCGCAAAACTCAAAATCGTGATGGCGCAGAATCTTGACAATCCTGGCCACAACCTGGGTTGTTTCAGATTGTCCGTTACCACATCGCCGCGTCCGATCAAAGCCACCGATGCCCCACCGGCAAATCTCATTGCCATTCTTGCGCTGCCTGCAGATCAGCGAAACGATGCACAGAAGTCCGAACTGGCAACATTTTATCGATCTATGACACCACTACTGAAACCTGTGCGAGAATTGCTCGCAGTACAGGAGAAGAAACGCAACGAGCTTGATGCGGCAATTCCTTCAACGCTGGTCACCGAAGCCGTCGCACCACGGATGGTGCGAGTCTTGAAACGCGGCAACTGGATGGACGAAAGTGGCGAAGAAGTCACACCCGCATTCCCGGAAGCATTGTCTCCGGGGCCAGCAACAGATCAACGCCTGAATCGATTGGATCTAGCGAGATGGATTGTCTCAGCGGAAAATCCACTCACGTCGCGTGTTGTCGTGAATCGAGTGTGGAGGATGTATTTCGGCGCAGGTATCTCACGCAAACTTGATGATCTGGGTGCTCAGGGAGAATGGCCAAGTCATCCGTTGTTGCTCGACTTTTTGGCCGATGATTTGCGCAGTCATGGCTGGGATCTGAAACGCACGATTAAGGCGATTGTGATGAGTCACACCTATCAGCAATCGTCATTGGCCGACGAAAAGCTGCGGGAAGCGGATCCCTACAATCGCTGGCTCGCGCGACAGGGACGGTTTCGTATTGATGCGGAACTTGTGCGGGACAACGCACTGGAAGTCAGCGGTTTACTTGTGAATTCCGTTGGCGGTAAAAGCGTGTTTCCGTATCAACCGGCAGGCTACTGGGCCTATCTGAATTTTCCAGCACGTGAATGGCAGAACGATTCTGGCGAGAAACTTTACCGTCGCGGACTCTACACGCACTGGCAACGGCAGTATCTGCATCCGAGCCTTTTGGCTTTTGACGCACCCAGCCGAGAAGAATGTACTGCCGATCGCGCCCGATCAAATACTCCCATCCAATCGCTGGTCTTGTTGAACGATCCAAGCTACGTCGAAGCCGCTCGCGCCCTTGCGGAATTGACCATTCGTCAGGGCGGTGCAACGACTGCGGATCGATTAAACTTCGCCTTCCGCCGCGCGGTCTCGCGCACGGCCACTGCAGATGAGATGGCCGTTCTGGAAAGGTTGCTGAAATCACATCTTGCCGAATACGAAGCGAATCCTGCCGCTGCTGCGGAAGTGTTGTCAGTCGGAGCCAAACCGCCCGCAGAAGATCTTCCCAAACCAGAACTCGCCGCATGGACAAGCGTGGCTCGGACCATTCTGAATCTACATGAAGTGATTACGAGAAACTAACTCGTAGGGTGCGTGAAGCGGAGCGCAACGCACCAAATAGGGAAAACTTGAGAACATGGTGTGTTTCGCGGTCGCTGCACACACCCTAATGAATTGTGTTCATCTTTGGAGCCGTGTGATGTCGCGAGTTGCCGATTCAATTTTCAAATCTGTTGTCATTCTAACTTCTATCGCCAGCGTTTTAATTCCAGCCCGTGCTGACGGACTGCAGGACAACCTCCCGGAAAATGTTCGCCGTGTACCCGAACTCGGCGTCTCCGTGCCGGATGATCGAGCGGCGGCGATGCGAGGTGCATTGGGGCAGCTTCAGGAAAAGATCGCTGCAGTCAAGTCCAGCAAAGACGCGACGAACATTGCTCTGCTGTCTGATGTAATGATCTTTGAGCGAGCTGTTCGCTGTGCTCTGGATTACAACGAATTCTTCGACGTCAAAGAATTCGACAAAGCCGATGCTTTGCTTGCAGAAGGTGCAAAGCGAGCCGATCAGTTGCTCGCTGGCAAGCCGGAATGGACTCAACAAAAGGGACTCGTGGTGCGAGGATACGTCAGCAGGATCGACAACACGGTGCAGCCGTATGGCCTGGTGATTCCGCCAACGTATGCCATCGATCACAGCGTGCCGAGTCGTTGTGATATCTGGTTCCACGGGCGAGGCGAAAAGCTGAGCGAAGTGAATTTTCTGTGGGATCGCATGAAGAACCCCGG
>JAYVNW010000268.1:0-2910 GCA_043758225.1 Candidatus Kuenenia sp.
AACTTTGTTGCTTTCCACGGAACGGTCACTAACTTATTTTCGTTTGATACGATCAGGTATTCAATATAGCCGTCGTCCGAGAAGACAATATCATCGACCGTTCCGACCGATGCCTCGCCGTCAATCATGACTTTGGATCCCAGGACAGACTTCGCCCGATACGACTGGCCTTCTTCATGTACCTCTGACTGTTTTGCGACCTCCACTTGCTCTGTTTTTTTCACCTGTCGATCGTCCTCCACATTGCCTGCGCTGATTCCTGCCGCAGTCGTCACCATCACAGCGAGCGACATCAAGGTCTTTGTTTGACTGATCATAACTAGACTCCAAAAGTTAAGTTCCTGCACTGACTCAACGTAAAAAGTCTCAAGGCACTTGTACTGCAAGAACCGTTGAGACTTGACAACCCGTCATGTTTGCAATTTAGATGCCGTGCACATCAATTGTGCGGAAAGTATTGCATCGGTGGTGAACTGCGGAGATCGAAGAGTTGAAAGCCAGTTCTCTGTCGTGATCGCTGGATTCCGATCAGCCTTCGTGAACGCCCATCGATCAAACGCCGCATTATCCGTCCGCAGAAGTCCTGATGCCGCTCTGCGCATCGGCGATCCTCTCGGGCAATGAAGTGAAATCGCTGCACAACGGGGATCAGATTTTCCCCGCGATGCTGGATGCCATTCGTGCTGCCCAAAGGTCGATTACGTTTGAGACGTACATTTACTGGTCCGGTGATGTTGGACAACAGTTCTCGGACGCATTGTGTGAGCGTGCCGAGAGCGGGGTAAAAGTACACGTGCTGCTGGATTGGGTCGGCACGGGCCGAATTGACGGAAAGTATCTGGATCAAATGAAGGCGTCAGGCGTCGAACTGGAGCGTTATCACCCTCTGCGATGGTACACACTGGCCAGGATCAACAATCACACGCACCGGAAGCTGCTGGTGGTCGATGGCAGGATCGGGTTTACCGGCGGTGTGGGCATCGCCGACCAGTGGAGCGGCAATGCCCAATCCACGCAGCATTGGCGTGACTCTCACTTTCAGCTCAAGGGTCCTGCCGTCGCCCAGATGCAGGCGGCATTCAATGACAACTGGATCAGGATGCGGGCGAAGGTCCTGTCTGGTGAGGACTATTTTCCAGAACTGCCGGAAGTTAAGGATTCCCAAGCGCAGGTCTTCAAGAGCTCAATTGACGACGGGAGTGAGAGTGTTCGCCTGATGTACCTGCTTTCCATCGCCTCGGCCACCAGGGATCTCCGGTTGCAGGCGGCTTATTTTGTGCCCGATGACCTGTCCGTCAAGACGCTCGTGGAGGCGCGAAAACGAGGTGTGAATGTCGAGATCATTGTCCCTGGCCCGGTCATGGATGAAAAATTCGTCCAGCGCGCCAGCCGATCCCTCTGGGGTGAATTGCTTGATGCCGGCGTCAGGATCTACGAATATCAGCCGACGATGTACCATTGCAAAGTGATGATCGTCGACGGTGTGTGGGTGTCGGTCGGTTCCACAAATTTTGATGATCGTTCATTTCGATTAAACGCAGAGGTCAATCTGAACATTTTCGACGCGACGTTTGCCGCGGAACAATTGAAAGTGTTTTAAGAAGACAAGCGGCACACCCGGCTGATAGAGAAAGTGGAATTCAAGAATCGCTCTCGAGTCAGAAAAATAGCCGATGGGATCGCCGGAGTTTTTCGACGGCAATTGTGAGACGCGACGTGCTGAGTGCAAGTTGCCGGAGCGTTTGAATTCGAAGTCGGCGAAGACACGATGACCACGATCGCGGATTGACTGCTGATAGATCAGGTTGCGTTCTCATAGCGCATTCCGATGGAGTGTGATCGTTCGCTTGCGAGCCACCTGTCAGGACGGATTCCAGAAGAGGATCAGCGGCAATTCATTGAGACTCCGTGCTGGCACAGTAATTGCTATCCATCGCCTCGTCGTGCCCAGATTCAGCGACTGATGAGCTAAATTCCTTTTGGCTTTTAGTGGATCATTTGCGACACAATTCTGAAGCTCGGTAATGCATGTGCTCCCCTGTGACGTGTTACGTTGCAAACCGTAACGCGCGGGGTGGATTTCCCATTTGCATTTCACATTATCAACTTTTCAGGAGCAAGATCATGGTAATTGGGTTTACCCACCGGGCAGGTAGTTTCTTCGGCCGTCAAATTTCGCAACGTATTCGGGCAATGCTCCGCAGATCGCATCGGCGCAACGGCAAATTGCAGCGCGATGCGATGTATGCCGAGGTCTGTGAGAACCGAGTGTTACTGGCCGGTAATCCGCTGATTCTGCCGGGAACTGCAGGCAATGATGCATTTATGCTGGACTATTCAGTGCCAGGTTTTGTCACCGCAACGGTATCGACAGATGGTGGGTCAGTAACTCCTCTCGGTACGTACACCACGGCCGTCGATCTGGAAGTGCAGGGCATGGCAGGGGCGGACTCTGTAGGGATTCTTGGGAGCACCGGAGCGGATATCTTTACTGTCCAAAACACAGGCCTCACGATCAATGGGGCCGGACTGACGTTGAGCAGTATTGAATCACTGGCCATAACTGGCGGTGCAGGCAATGATACGTATCGACTCAATGCCGACGCCGCACTCGGGTCGATCACACTGGACGACAGCAGTGGTGCCAGAGATACAATTGATATGTCTCTTACCACAATTTCTGACGTAAGCGTCAACTTAAATCTCGCCACTGCCCAGGTCGTCAATGCAAATCTCAGCCTTACTCTGTCCTCCGCGACGTCATTTGAAGGTGTGATTGGAGGCTCAGGGAACGATACGCTGACTGGAAATGCATTAGCAAATATCATCACCGGAAACCAAGGTGATGATATCCTGATTGGCGGTTTGGGTCATGATACCTACAGATTTAACGCCGCTGCGTCGGCAGAA
>JAYVNW010000269.1:0-10505 GCA_043758225.1 Candidatus Kuenenia sp.
ATTGTGCGGATATGCCTGACCAATTCCTTTCAAGGGAATCAGCAAATGCGGACAGGTGAAGGCTGAGATCCGACAGATTGAGTTTCGTACGTACCTCGCAAGAACGTTGAAAATACGATATCGTTCAGCCTCTTCCATCCGGAAGAGACAATCGTGTTGTCGCAAGTTGAATGTCCGACCGTTACGGCTGCGATGCCGTAAATCAAACAAGAAGGTACAAGTATGTCGAAGCAGAAATCCGCAAAAACCAAGCACCAAATGCATGAAATCGGCGAAGATGCATTGGAGGCGGCACAGGCGAAAAAGGCTGGTTCAAAATTTGAGTGGCATTTCGGTCGGGTGACTGGACTTGGCCATTTCGAAATCGCGGGTGGCCGCAGCGTTTCAATTGCCTGGGAAGGTGGCGGTGTGTCGTCACAGCAGGGTGAGATCAGTGACGAACAATGGGAGATTTTTAAGCTGGCGTTTTCTACTACAGGCCGAATCGCCATCCTGACCGACTTGTCAGATGAAGCGGCCTTATATGATTATCGATTTCTGGAAGCTGTCAGGTAACGTAGCTCAAATTCAAGGAATTAAAGTTCTGAACAATTCCTGAGCGACTGCGCGCTTCTGACACAATCACATGAGTGACTTCTCGACATGTAACGCTTGGTACTGGTGTTTTGAGCTACCAAGCGTTGCGGTCGGGTCAATATCGTTGCTTAGTTGGCAACCTACTTGCCTGTCGGAGCCATTCAATGGCAAAAGCTGCTGCCGCATGCCTGGTCAAGCAGTCAGAGAGGATTGCACCGCAGCTTCACGGCTTGAAAGAGCACTAGTTCGCAACGTCGAGTGCACTCAAGAGAGCCATCGCATTGTCAACGCTGCCAGTTGCTCTCAACAGCTGCTGGGCGATCTTGATCGCTTCAATCCATTGAGCAGCACCAACAGGATGACCTGTGCTCCATTGCTTGTTTGTTGTTTTGCGTGCGGCCACCATGTTTTTCTTGGTTTTTACGACAAAGATGCGATCAGAGTTTACGGTGTGGCCAAACTGATCCTTTACCGCAGCGGCCACTTCCGTAGAGTTGGCAGTTGGCATTTTTTTTATCACTCGGCGAATTGCGGAGCTTTTATTCTTCTTCGGGTCCTGATTCTTGTGAGTCTTTTTTACCGCCATGCTGACGCCCTTTGAACAAAAAAAGAATTGGATCGAATGAACTGGTCAAATTGTACGCATGTTTGTGAAATCGCGATGGTGCTTCGCTCTGGAGTATATCCTGATGCGCGACTTTTATCAATCAATGCTGTGCCTCGCGCCGTTGCGTGAGATGCCGTCATTCTGCTTGCTGCGAAAGGGAAGGAGAACGCGAAGACTTCTTCTCCTGCAGACATTGGAAACAACGGCTGAGCTTCAGTCAGGAAACCAACAAGCTCTAATTCAATCAACTCTGCAGCAGATGCAACGGGAATTCGAAACGCGACAGGCCACAGTTCATGGCTGCGTCCATCCGCTGTACACCATTGGCCGTAGCAAACCATGATTCGTGCAAACAAGAGCCGTCCGATAAAGTCATTGATCTGATCCGGAGCATATTCATCGCAGTATGATTACAACACCACTACGAACCAGGGGAATCGCAAAAGGGTCAGCAACCAAGAGTGCAAAGGTTCTACAACAACCGCTTTGCGGAAATCTACTGACGGCAATGATGCCACCGCATTACAAATTGCACGATCCCGCGATGACGTTCACCAATTTTCCGCAGTGAAGCCCGGTCTGCCCTCAATGATGTGAATTCTCTGATTCACGGGAGGATCCAGAATTCGTTCAATTGGGCCTGACTGCCAATGGACTTCCATTGAATCCACCCTGTCTAAATCTCCAAGACCAAAATGGACGATTGACTCACAGGAACACTGGAAGCCTGTCACAGTAGGCACCTGGCTCCAGAAATCCTTTGCTCCGGATTGCAAACGGATACGAGTTCCAGCTGCATCTCGCGCCGATCGAGTTGCATGGAGATTGACGGCAACCCAGCTGTCGTTCGACTGAGTCCTGTTTGTTGAAAGCAGGATCTGGGTGCCGATGCACGTGGTGATAAAATCCTGCTTGCCATCCGAATTCCAGTCACATATCGCAAGCGACCGGCCAAGTTGTGTCGACTGAAATGGCGATTGTGATTTCAAGTCATCTGGAATCTGAAAATGAAGATCGCCGCAGTTCTGAAATAGCTGAAGTGGCATCTTGTAGGTGACGCCAATTTCTCCAAAATCCGCAACATGCCCGTTTGATACCACTATATCGAGATCTGAGTCATTGTCGGCATCGATGAACTGAGTGCCCCATCCTACGTATGGCACACCCGGTTTGAGGAGCCCAGTCCCCTGGATTGAGTCAACAAAGTGCCCGGGTTCAATCTGCAGGTATAAGCAATTCGCTTCCCCTTCAAAATTCGTTACAAAGAGATCAGTGAATCCGTTTTGATCAACATCGCCAGCAGCAACTCCCATGCACGCGGTTGGTTGACCAAGATAATTCACCGCTAATCCTCGCTCAAAAGCCTGATTTTGGTACTTGCCTGTCTTTGATGGCAGCAAGAATGCATTCGGCACCTGGTCGTTAGCGATAAACAAACAAGGCCCCGCCTCATCGCTGTCAGTCAAGAGGGCCAGTCCTAAACCCTTGCAGTTTTCAACTGGAGTCGAATCGGTCAATGTGCTGAATGTTCCGTCACCCCTTCCCAGGTGCACATGATCAGGCTCACCTTCAAAACTCAGGACGGAGCAACGGCTTTCCCCACAATCGGTTTGAAACACATTTTCGCCGCGAAGGTAATTGACATCAAACAGATCGGGAACACCGTCCGAATTCAGGTCCAGCACAGCACAACTTGTAGTCCAAACTTCGCTGTCAAGTAAAGACTCGCGCGGCATGTCCGACCAGGTGCCATCTCCATTGTTGTGCAAAAGTCGGTTTCTTCCGATGTTCGCAATATACAAATCTGGAAACCCGTCATTATCAAAATCACCCGCAGCACAGCCCTGTCCATATCCGTCGTCTGGAGCAAGTCCGGATTCGAATGAGACGCTGACGAATGCATTATTTGTATTTCTAAACAGTGCGTCATGATACTCATCAGAAGGACTGGGGCGACTATTGCCCGTTTTCCACTGCTCACCTTGCGTAAAGCACAAATCACAATCTCCATCCATGTCGTAATCGATCACAGCAACTCCACCACCAGTGGACTCAAAAACTCGAACAGAACCTGACCTTGCAGATGGACTCTGAAAGTATGCAAAATTCAACCCTGTCTCGGCCGCATTTTCTATAAAAGTAATTCGAGATGCGTCGTTCCCAACATTCGCGGTACTCCCTGTTTCCTGCGTCGCTGGTTCAATCCTCTTCGGCAATGGAAATCGTGAGAAGTCGAACTCAGCGGCGAGGTCTTGCGACTGATTAAACCTTGGCGAGTCAGCCGCAGAATCAGCCACAAGCAGACGTTGCATTTCTGGGGACAGTTTCAGGTCTCGATGTATGTTGCCATTGAGATTCAGCCACGCTCTCGCTTCCTGAACACGTCCCATTTCGACAAGCAAAACAATCATCCGCACAAATCCCTGAGAGTCTTTCCCGCGAGCGTTCATAACTCGTTCGATCAGTTGAGAGTACTCCTGTAACACACTCGCTCGTTTCAGAAACATGTTTGCGGCCTGCGGTTCGAACAGTACCATCGCACTGCCGAGTTGAAACATGGCTTTCCGATGAAGGGGATCTCTGGCAATAGCCTCAAGGAAACATCTAATGGCAGGTTCAGTTCGTCCCGATGATTGATTCCACATGCCCAGGACATACCAGACACCAGCATGATCTCGCACTTTGTCTGGAAGCTGTGCATTCCATAATCTTAATTCCGAAGCAGTTCCATCAAGCAGGAGTTCGCCAAGGCGTGCCTGAGCCTCTTCAAAACCCGGTGCCGATTGAACTGCTCGCCACAAACGTTCTTTTGCTTTGTCCGGATTCTGTCCAATGAGATCAACCGAAGACAAAGCAAACAGCGTGCCTGGATCGATTTGTCCACTATTGGAGCACTTCAGCAAATACTTCGTTTCAGGAGGCTCTCGCTCTGGTTGCGTCAGCAGTACCAGGTCTTTCAACTGGATACGACCAAGACGAAGCATCTGCATCAAGTGTTCATTCGCCTGATCTCTTTGACCGCTGATCACCAGAAGCGCGGCTAACATGGATAAAAGATCGGCTTTTCCAGCATCCCTGGCGGCGACATATTCATACTGACTTACTGCAGCGGACAACTTGCATTGATTCAGATAGATCTCAGCTGACAACTGCGCTGCCAAAAAAGATTCTGCGGAATTATCGTGCGGAACAAGCTGCAAGAATTCTAGCGCGCCTGCATGATCCTTCCGTGCCATGGCAATTTCACCAAGCAGAATCTGAGATTGATTCCATTCAGCTGAAGTTTTAAGTGTCGCCTTCGCCAATTCCTCAGCTTCACCCAGACGCCCTTCTCGGAATGATTCTTGAGCTCGACGAATATCTGGCTGAGTTGACTTTGAGCCGCAGCCTAATCCGGACAGCAGCAGAAAGACCACCACCAGAATCATCGCCGAATGGCGGCAACTTGCGGCACTGGACATGATTTTGAATCTCTACCAGAAGTTCTTGCAACACAATGAATGGGGGGCGATAACTTAGATCGTTTTACATTGCTCGAACCCAAAACACGACCTGACCCTGCGCCGTTGTCTAACCGGCTGCTGCCAATTTCACTGGAGAGTATTGCATACTATCGTATGAGGGTACCGTAAGATCGATATCTTTACTTACACTGTTTGCGATTGTAAAGTGCAGGCCGTCAACGTTTGCACGAACGCCCTCGGAAAAGTCAACACTTCAAATGTCTTCAGATTCATGTCAGCAGACGGATGTTTTGAATAAATCTGCATTGCGATACCGGGCAGTTCGCAGAGCGGTCGTTGCTGTCGCAATTGTGGTCGCTTTGGCAAGTATCGGATACTGGGGAGTAAACATCTCAAAACATCGAGCGTTCGAGCACGAGTGTAAGTCCGCGAGCGAGGCAAAGGACTGGGACAGGTTAAAAGAGATTGCTGATCGTTGGGTCCGCTGGTCGCCGACGTCAGCAAAAGGTTGGTGGTATGCGGCAGAGGCTGCCCAGGAACTTGAGGACTTCGAGGATCTTGCCGATTGCCTTGGAAACGTTCCTGAATCGGATCCCAAGGCGATTTTGGCTTATGCAGAAAAGGCCAACCTTGAATGGACGGTTTTGAATCGGCCTCTGGAGGCTCTCCGAACGAGCGAACATGTTTTGGACATAGACCCGCGCGTTCTGGAGATTCATTCCCGTATAATTTCCTATTACGCAATGACGATGCAGCGAGAACAACTGTTAAAGTCGATCCGAAGGGCAATTGTTGCCGGCGCTGAACCAAAAGAAACATATACCTATCTTATGATGGCGGATTTTCTGGCGTTTCAAAACGGTGACACAATCAACAGTCACTGGCTCGCCGCATCTCCAAATGAGGTTCGTTTCAAAATCGGTCTTGCCATTCAGACAGCCGTGAAGGTGACGATGAATCAAGAGTCACGCCGTACAGAAGAATCAGTGCAACTCAACAAAGAAGCCTCGCAACAATTGGAGTGGTTCCTTGAGAACCAGCCGGGCGATCCGGTCCTGCTCGCATACATGCTGCATCGCGCCTATCTGGCTGGGGATCTGGAAGGGACAGCAAAACTTTTATTGCAGGTCGATGATCGTTCTATCAACGATCACATGATTTGGGTTTATAGAGCGTGGTACCACACGATGATGGACGAATTTAAAGATGCAGAAGAATCGATCCAGGAAGCGATTCGACAGCATCCAATGAGTCCCCTCGCCCATCATGAATACGCAAATTTACTCCGACGACTTCAACGTCCAGAGGTTGCTGATCAACAACGAATCGCGGCCTACGGCAAACAATTGCGGGCAGATATCATGCAAATTGATTCCGCAGCGAACCTAACTCCCGAACTCCTGCTGCGAATTCACAGCTACGCGGAAGCTTGCGGAGATCTTCAAGTGGCAGCATCAAGTCAGAAACGACTATGATTGTTTGAAGAAATTCATCAAAACGAACGTTTTTTATAGAATTCTCAATTGAATTATCAACGTTGCGATGCATAATCCACCGAGATTACACGTCTGTACGTCCGCATCTATGCGCACCAATGTCTAGTTGCATCCAAGAGATGAATCTGCAGGTTTATTCCATGATTCGATTTTGCCTTTTTGCACTTTCCCTGTTTTCCATCTTTGGATGTGGAGATGGCGGCCCGGTGTTGTGCTCAGTGAAGGGCAATGTCACTAAGGGTGGAATGCCTCTAAAGGGCGTAAATGTGACGTTTTCCCCTGTCGAGGCAGGACCATCCTCAGGAGGGATTACCAATGCAGAAGGTAATTTCATACTGCTCTGTCAAAGCGGGAAAGCAGGCGCGGTTGCAGGGAAGCATAAGGCGGTTTTGTCGATGGTAGCCTCCGCAGACGCCTCTCCGGTGGGATTTGAGGCGATGATGGCAGCGCGAAAATCCAGCGAATCAAAAGGGGAGCGTGGGGCTCCGGCAAAATCTGAAGAGACTGCAAGTTTTCCAAGCGAATACGGTGATGCTCGAACGACGCCATTGTCGTACGAGATAAAACCAGGTAATAATGAATTCGACGTCGTGATTCCGTAGTTTTTTTCTTTAGATTTGATGAGGTGTAAAATGGCGAAAAATAGGACGCTTAAGCAAGCGTTTACATTGATCGAGTTGCTGGTGGTTATTGCAATTATTGCGATTTTAATCGCACTGCTGTTGCCGGCAGTTCAACAGGCACGAGAGGCGGCACGTCGCACGCAGTGCAAAAACAATCTCAAACAGTTGGGATTGGCGTCACACAACTACCATGACGTGTACAACCAATTTCCAATGAATTGGTTCAATGGGAATAATGATCAGCAGCCAGATCCGGCAAATCCTAAATACGCAAATGGGAATTGGCCATGGACGGTGATGGCTTTGCCGTATATTGAACAAGCTCCACTTTACACGCAAATTGCACAGTATTTCCCGATTGCTAGCGCCAGCGGCAGCGACAATCGTGGCATGGGTTATCGGAACCAGATTGGCACAACGCCTTCCCCAAATACTCTCTCCAGATTGGCCATTCCCGCTTTCGTGTGTCCTTCCAACGATCAAGAGAGAATTCGTCGGGACCAAGTTGCAGAAATCGACAATGGCGGATGGGGTGGTCAATCCCAGGGTCCGAAAGGTGGATTGGATTACATCGGGAACATGGGGCACATTTGGGCAGGTTGGAAAGATTGCGGCGACGTGCCGGACTTTGCAAGTCCTGATGGGCGTTTCGTAAGAGGAAGCTCTGGCACTCCTTGGATTAGCGAACGGTGGAACAATGACAACCCAAATATTCAGGGGGTATTCATGTTCCGTGGTTCACGCGGTATTCACCAGATCACTGATGGGACCAGCAACACGGTGCTGCTCTTCGAATCGATGCACTGGCAGTTTTCGCGGAATGGAGCTGGTCTATTGCTTACAGATCGCAATCCAAGAATTGATGCCAACTGGTCATCTGCACTTGGGGCTGTAAATTCCATGCGAAACCCGATCAACAACAGAAATCCTGCTTGGCAGCCATCGGACAAAAATGACCCACGATGTTCAGGGCCAAGTAGTAACCACGTTGGCGGTTGCCAAGTCGTGCTTTGTGACGGGTCAGTGCGATTCCTGAGCGAGAATATCGACAATCGTACTCGTTACGATCTTGCTTGCAGAAGCGACGGGAATGTGCTCGGCGAATTCTGAAAAGATGTTCTTACTTTAACTGAAGTCTTGATGCTCCGCGTAGCCAACTGCTACGCGGAGATTTTTTTTGTTTCGGATTCAGTGTTTTAACCATCGATGACGTATGACGAGAGAATGCATCATTCGTAGATCGTGATAATTCCTTTGGAAGTTGGGATTCCTTACCTCTCCGCTTGGACGACCAACATCGAATTTTTGAGCTGACACTTGTTTCGCGTACAATCTCTCGGAACTGTTCGTGAAAGTTTTCCTTCCACTTTGTTGTTTCTTTTTTATCAGCGCAGGCATTGCTGGATGCACTGACTCAAATGGAACTGCCAGTACAAATCTTGCAGGCAGCGATAGTGTCCCAGGCCACCGGAAAGAATTTAATTTTCGCCCAAGTGCCAGAAAGCCTGCCATCAAATCAAACGGAGCAGACTTGGTGTTTCCGGAATTCGTAGATGTGGCTAAGGCCGTTGGAGTCAATTTCACGTTCGACAATGGTGTTAGCCCGCGAGCGTTAATGATGGAATCAACGGGCGGCGGCTGCGGCTGGTTTGACTTTGACCGGGATGGACGATTGGATCTCTATCTCACTCAAGGTGGACCGCTATGCCCGCAGCCGCAGGATCAATTGCTCGACGATGCACTGTTTCGTCAATCGAAGCAAGACCAATTCACTGATGTGGCATTCGCAGCGGGAATTCAAGACGAAGGATTTGGCCATGGAATAGCGGCAGGTGACTACGACAACGATGGATTCGACGACTTGTTTGTAGCAAATGCTGGTCAAAGCCACCTCTACCTGAATCAGGGTGACGGCACGTTTCTAGATGGTACAGCACGACTGAATGGCCTTCGTAACGTGTGGAGTTCAACTCCAGCATGGGGTGACGTTGATCGCGACGGAGACCTTGATCTCTACGTTTGTAATTACAGTATCTATGACCCTTGTCGCCCCGTGCAGTGTCTCGACAAGGAGGGGATACCTTCAATTTGTCACCCACGAAACGTTGAAGCAGAACCTGATGAATTCTTCGTGAATTACGGTGATGGCGAGCTTACGGAATGTTCTCAGTCGATGGGACTATTCGGAAGCGGGAACAAAGGCTTGAGTGTCGTCATCGCTGATCTAACGGGAGACTCCTGGCCTGACATTTACGTTGCCAATGACACGACGGCGAACTTTTTTTTTGTAAACGACGGAACAGGGTTGTGGTTTCGAGAAAGCGCCTTGATTCTGGGTGGCGCATTTAACGCCACTGGAGAGCCTCAGGCCAGTATGGGTATCGCCTTCGGTGACTATGATCGCAATGGATTTCAGGATTTGTTGCTGACTCATTTTACCGGTGAATCAAATACTCTCTATCGCAACCTTGGAGCACAAGGTCTTCAGGACGTGAGCAGTCTGACAAATCTTCGAGATCCTTCACTTCCAAAACTTGGTTTTGGAGCAGTGATGAGTGACTTCAACTGCGACCGACATATGGACTTGTTCGTTGCAAACGGCCATATCGATCCACGCTACGCAGATAGCGAGGGTTATGAAATGGAGCCGCAATTGTTTTCCTTCGACGGTGTCGTCTGGAAAGAACGAATCTCCTCAGGAGGAGATTTTCTTTCCCACCGAGCCGTTGGTCGCGGCGTCGCTTCGGGCGATTTCGACTCAGATGGTGATGTGGATCTTTGCGTCGTCCACCATAACACTCCTGCAACTCTGCTGGAAAATACATCCAAATCCGGACGAAGTCTGCGAGTGCATTTGATTGGACGAGAAAGCAACCGAAACGGCTACAATGTAAAAGTTTCCATTAAACTTGATGGAGAACAGGAAACAGCCGAATTGCCTGGAGGCACAAGTTATGCGGCATCGCACGAACATGTGCTGACCTTTGGACTTGGCGATTATTCTGGTACTGTCCAAATGGAAGTGGAATGGACATCAGGGGCTATCGACGTAATGAAAGTCGATCCGGACGAAACGCAAGTGACCGTCCTGGAAGGACGAGGCAAAGTGGGAAATCAGCATGACTTTGCGCACGACCAATAAATTCTGGTCTACATACGAACGGGCAGTACTTGGTGCTCAGGTTTCCCTATTGACACTTAGCTTGATCATGGGCGTCGGCTGCGGAAACTCTTCCAATGTTGAGAGGAATCCGTCCGTATCGCCAAAAGTCGGTCGCAGCGAAAACGCTGCTTCAAATGCGGATGCGCGGTCGTTGTCCTTTTCTGGCAGCGTCGCGTGTGCGGAATGTCACGCTGCAACGGCCGCTGAATATCACAGCCATCCGATGTCCAGATCACTCTCATCGATGGACAATCCTGATCTCACTGAAGATGTGTCGAATCCACGATTTACAACTGGTCCGGCACTGGCCTACCTGGTCGAAAAAGACAAGGATCACACTTGGCATCACGAGATTCGTTTTGATTCAGACAAGAATGTTGTCTACGACCAGCGAGTTATGATGGACTATGCCGTTGGATCAGGTGTTCGCGGCCGGTCATACTTAACGAATACAAATGGACGCCTCTATCAGTCACCGATCACGTGGTACACTGCGGAAAATCACTGGGGATTGTCGCCGGGATATTCGGAAAAATCTCATCCTCGATTCGACAGAAAAGTCACTCACGCATGTCT
>JAYVNW010000270.1:0-4116 GCA_043758225.1 Candidatus Kuenenia sp.
GCAGTTAACGAACACTGGAAAGCCAACACCGAAAACCACCGGTGTCAGATGTTGAAAAAATACTCAGGAATACCGACGATGTATTTCAAAGAGAAAGACCATCGCAGCAGCATCTTAATTGGCAGAATTGCCATCCACAAAATCAAGTTCGAAAACACAAGGAATCGGATAACGCCCATTCGTGCAAAGAACTTGCGCAGCACTGTCAAGCCGAGCAACGGCGGTAATACCGCAAAGTATCCGATTACCAACAAGATGCCCGGAGATTCGCGTAGCAATATCTCAAGAACGCCTGAGCCCTTTGGTATTCCTCCGAGGTTCTCCCAGAAGAATTGACTCAGGTTCTTATTTGTAGCCGCTTCAACCTTATGGACATCCCAGAATTCATAGATTCCGAAAAAGTTCCAGTTTGGGCCACGGAGAAACGTTCCAAGAACAATCAAAGCAACCCACAACGGCAGAAAGCCAAACAGAAATGTTGTGACTGCGAATGAACGTTGCTTAAACGAGTAGTAACCATTCCCAAGCTTGTTGAAGTCGATATAAGGCACCGCCATCAAGCCACCAAGAATGATGCTTGGCAGAACCACACCAGCCAACCAAGGGTCAAAGTAAACGAGCATTTCCTGCAGTCCAAGGAAGTACCATGGGGCCTTGGATGGATTTGGCGTCTTCATTGAAGACGCTGGTTCTTCCAGCGGAGCCTGAAGAGCGATTCCCCAGAAAATCAACACTGCAGTTAAGACCACCATGCAAATAAGTTCGGTGTACACCAGGTCGGGCCAAACCAGAACCTTTTCGTTGTCTTCCTGCTCGAACAGCGGGCGACCTTCGGCAATTCGGCGATCGTTATCGACGGAACGACTGAAGTAAATCCATGTAAAGAACGCCACAATAAACAACATCGCAACGATCGGCACGTTGTCTGGCTTACCAACGATCTGTCGGAAGTCATAATCCGTCAAACTTAAGCCCATGAACAACAAAGATAGATTCAACAGAACCCAGGCTACGGTTGGCTTTATCCACCATTCGCGTGCCGCAATCATGAAAACCAAGCCTGCGATCGTCATGAAAAAGTATAGTACAGGATTGGAGAAATACGCATTGAAGAAATTACGGAACCACAATGGCATCTCAATCAGAAACCCATCCGGTGGATACGTAAAGTGATACGCTGCTGTCATCAGCAAAACAGACGACACGACAGCCCAAACAGCAGCTTTCGGAACTCCGTTACTGAACTCACCATCCTGCCTGTAACTGCGAACAGCCCAATAGAAGTTCATGCAAAACAGAATTAAGTAGTACCAGCCAAGGCCAATCAAAACGCTGGGCGTCAGATCAGGATGAGGATCCAAAGAGGCCAGTATTGGAAGAGAATTCAACATTGACGAAACCCGGCGAGGAAAACACCAGATACAAAACAGGAACCGACACCACAGACAACTCATCTACAATGGCTGGCTAATTCCACCGTCTTTGCGCACACGCCAAAAGTGAATCGCGATCAACCCACTCACGACCAGCGGAATCGCCACGCAGTGCAGGATATAAAAACGGTTTAATGTCGCCTCACCAACGAAACGCCCGCCCAACAACAAAAACTTTGCATCAGATGCGTTAGTGATCAGTTCATAACCACTTGTATTAAACAACTGAAACCCCGGACCTTCGGTCCCTAAACCAGGCGTCGCTTTTGCCATATTAGAACCCACGGTGATAGCCCAGATTGCTAATTGATCCCATGGCAACAAATAGCCCGTGAACGACAACAAAAGCGTCAACACCAGCAGCAGCACACCGATCACCCAGTTGAACTCGCGTGGCGGTTTATAGCTGCCAGTCAGAAACACGCGATACATATGCAGCCAGACTGTGATCACCATGGCATGAGCAGCCCAGCGGTGAATTTCTCGCATAATGCCAAGAGTCTGCACGTCGCGTAGCGCCTGAATGTCGTAAAATGCCCACTCCAAAGTCGGGCGATAATAGAACATCAACAATACGCCGGTAATAGTTTCCACGAGAAACAGAAAGAACGTGATACCGCCCATACACCATGTGTAGGACAGCGCGATTCCTTGCTGCTTGATGGACACCGGATGCAGATGCAGAAAGAAGTTCGTCAGCATCACCACGACGCGATTACGTCGATCCGTTGGAGCCGGATGCCGAAAAACACTCTTCCAGATTTGTGAGTTACGAACGTAGTCGCCGACTGACACCTTCAGTTCCTCAGACGAAGCCTCATCACGATCAAGTATATAAACACCGCGAAACCAGGATGAACGGCAACTGAATCATGCATCAGCCACAGACACCACCCGACTAAACCTGAAACAGCCGCCGGACATACACGCTTCGCCTGAACTCAGAACACTAATATCAAGTCACACCCACGAAACACGCAGGGTTGGCCCACTGACCAAGTTCTTTCTGGAACTTGACACTCTTATCTACTTCCACCATTCCATCTTCAGCGAGTCGAATACCAAAACGTTCAAGAGGACGAGGAGCAGGACCTTCGAAATTCACACCCGTCTTGTAAAAACCGGAGCCGTGACATGGACATTTAAATTTCTGTTCGCCTTCCAACCAGTTTGGAGTACACCCAAGATGTGTACAAACTGTGCTCAACGCATAAATGGAACGCACACCATCGACTTCACCATTGACAACCCAGATATTGAACTGAGCCTGCCATTTGGTAGACACTGTCCCGGGAGCATAATCATTTGGAGGCCCGATCTTGAACTTCGTTGGTGGCTCAACCAAAACATTCGGCATCATGAAACGTGCCATGCCCAGCACACCAACAGTCGATGCCGCGATCATTGATGTCCAAGCTAACACAACCCACGAACAAACTGCACCAATGACAACTGCCAACACCCCGCGGCGACCCACTTCAGCAGTTGCTTTACCAGCCAACGGATTCGCAGCCGGAGCCTTACCCGGCAACGGCCTGGTCGGCAAAATAACTTTTGGGGACGCATCAACAACACCCACCGCCGCAGTTCGAGCAGCCTTAATCATCTCAGCTGCGGATAATCCAGCCGCTTTTGATGGATCAATCTTCGCTGCCGAGGGAGTGCTGCTCACGGTCGTCACGGCCACTGGGGCGGCACCCGAGCCAGCACCCGCTTTCGCGCGAATCGCGGCCATAATATCCGCAGGGCTCTTGGGCGCAGCACCAGCTTCGACCGGAGCAGGAGCACCCGCAGGCTTCTTTGCTGCGGCCAAAATTGCAGCGGTCCCAGTGGGAGCTGCAGCAGCTGGTTTCGCAGCGCGAGCTGCCGCCATAATATCAGCCGTACTCTTTGGAGCAGGCCCAGCGGGAACGTCTGAATCAGCCGCAGCACTTGGCGACTGTGAAATAGCAGGAGGTGATTCGGGATTCCCCGCAGCTTCCGGCGATGCTGCAGCTGCAGCCTTAGCGCGAATCTTGGAGAGAATATCGTTCGTCGAAGGCTTTGGATCAGTCATTCAACCCTACCAGCCGTCAGAATTAAAAAGGAAGATGTCACGATTGAACAAACCCAATCTCACACTGCAGAACGTGTTGCGAGACCGCATGTTGCGGAAAGGAATTAACAGAGAGGCGTTGGGATTCTGCCTCTCATGTTCGACAGTGACAAGGCGGCTGAAACAACGCCACTTTCTTTTCTCAGAGGCAGGAAGCTATCAATTTCACCTTCCCGCGCGCGGGAAGCATTTGCATCGCAACAAACACTCTTGTTCTGCAACAAAAGATATGAAGCGAGAACTTCAATTCAAGTTTTGAAGTTCAAGGTACTGCAGTCTTCCAATGTGCCACATGTAGTCGGGACCGAAGCCTGCTTTTCGCGGCCATGTGTTTAATGTCGCAGCGAGCAATGACGCTTTCGCATCTACGCCCCGTCCCTCGACGAACTCATTCATCCCGATATAAAGATGGCTGTAGAACAGCCGGGAAGCACGTGATTCTTCTCGAAGATCCTTTGGAATCGCCTGCAGCACGTCGCTTGCCGTAAGAGTGCCGTCGAACAGGCGATAAACTTCCTTAAACGGTGGACGATCATCTTTTTCATAGCGCAGCAACTGTCGTCTTGCTTCCTCTTTCCCGAACGCACG
>JAYVNW010000271.1:0-5009 GCA_043758225.1 Candidatus Kuenenia sp.
CAGCATGCCGCGTTCCACGAGGTCTGTGAAAAGCCCCGACAACGCCTGATCAAGACGCGGTAAACAAAATCCCATTCCGTAAGAGCCGTTGCCGAAGGCATTGCCCATTCCCATGTTTCCGCCGTGCATGTCCCAGCTGCTGCTTGGTGGACCCTGCTTGTCATGTTCCGCCTGTCCTGTCCAGCCGTTGACCGTGACAAAACGGACACCTGATTCCACCATGCGTCTGGCGAGCAGCAGATTTTGCCCGAGCGGGTGCATTCCGTAGCGTTCCCGAACCTCGACAGGTTCGCGATGCAAATCAAACGCCTGCCGACCTTCGGGGCGAGTCAGGCCGTCGTAAGTCTTTTCACGCATGTCGGACCAGTCCTTGACCTGCTTGTCCCGATCGAACTTGTTGGATTCAATGCTTCGCAGAAGGATCTTACGTTCATCGAATCGAACTTCGTCGTATGAGTTATAGATCTGCGGCGGTTTGAAGTTTGCCATTGCCGGATGATTGTCCGCTTCGCCAATAAACAACGGAGCATAGGCGGAACCAAGATAGCCACCGATACCGATATTCGGTGCGCAGAATACCGGTGGCCCAACACACTTGATGAGCCACGCGTTGGACACGAAATTCCGTGTGCTGGGTTTGTGTTTGGCCACCAGTGAGCCCAGATAAGGCTGCGTGTTCGGAGTTCCCTGCTGGACGCGTTCCGCCGACTGACCGCTGAGCAGATTGTGCATCGCATCGAAGTGATTGTTGATCGCGCCCGGATGCGACATGGAGTTAATCAGCGTGAAATGGTCAGTCAACTTTGCCAGCCCGGTATGCATCTCATTCAGAAGCATCCCCGGTACTTTGGTGGCGATCGGTTCGTACGGGCCGCGATATTCCAACGGTGCTTCGGGTTTCATGTCCCAAGTATCGACGTGACTTGGTCCGCCGCACAGCAGGACGAAGATGCAGGACTTCTCAGAGGCGACCGCTTTGCCGGAGGCGTCGATCTTGTCGCTGCCCAGCACCGCTCCCGGCATTCCGAGACTCAAGGTGCCCAAGCCACTCGCGATGAGGGCTTGTCGTCGATTCATCTGGAATTCATTCATTCTTGAAGCTCCACTGTTTCGAGTCACCGAGTTCGATTTCTGAGTTATCGCAGAAATCGTCGTGATGGTGAACGAAAAACAGTCGGAATTCCATATCCCGAGCGAAATCGTGCCATGCGGTCGGCTGACTTTGGTTGAGATTGAAAACAAACGTGGGAGAAGCTTCCATCTTGTCAAATTGTTAAAAAAAGGCACGGTATTTTGAATGCAGTGACAAGCTGTAAGCTTATACCGCAAGGCACAAGGCAACATTGCGCTATCCACGTTCTTCGCTCTTTGGCGCGGTTCCTGTTAGAACTACGCAATGGAACACATTCGAAACTTCTGCATCATCGCCCATATCGACCACGGCAAGTCCACTCTGGCGGACCGACTCATCCAAACTTGCGGAGGTATTGCCCAGCGAGATCTTCACGAGCAGATGCTGGATTCGATGGACATCGAACGCGAACGCGGCATCACCATCAAGAGCAACACAATCACGCTGAACTATCGTGCTCCGGATGGCAACGACTATCTGCTGAATCTCATCGACACACCGGGCCATGTGGATTTTTCGCACGAGGTGCGTCGCTCTCTAATGGCGTGCGAAGGAGCGTTAATCGTTGTCGATGCGTCACAGGGAGTCGAAGCTCAGACGGTGGCCAATCTGTACCTGGCATTGGAACACAATCTGACACTGCTGCCGATCATCAACAAGATCGATCTGCCCGCCGCAGATATCGAGCGCGCACAAGAAGCGATTGACGCGGAATTGGGGCTCGACCCCTTCGAAGCGATCCCCATTTCTGCGAAGAACGGCATCAATATTGATGCCGTGTTGGTCGGCATTGTTGAGAAGTTGCCGGCTCCCAAAGGCGATCCCGGCGCACCGTTGAAAGCCCTGGTGTTTGATGCTCACTATGACAAATTTCGTGGCGTGATTCTGCAATGCCGTGTGATGGAAGGAACCCTCAAGCCGCGCGACGTGATCCACTTCATGCACGCCGATCGCGACTTCAAGGTGGATGAAGTTGGCTACAACCAGTTCCAACTGAATCCCCGCCCGCAACTGAGCGCGGGCGAAGTGGGTTACATTGTGGCCGGCGTGAAGAGCGTCCAGGATATTGAAATCGGCGATACCATCACGCTGCTCAATCGGCAGGCGGCCAAGCCAATCCCAGGATATCAGAAGGCACGGCAGGTTGTGTTCTCGTCCATTTATCCCATGGATACCGGCGAGTATCCGGAACTCTCTAAGGCTCTGGAAAAACTTGCGATCAACGATGCGGCTTTGACGTTTGAGAAGGACAGTTCGGCGGCTCTTGGTTTTGGATTTCGCTGTGGATTTCTTGGCCTGCTGCATCTGGACGTCATTCAGGAACGCTTGCAGCGAGAGTTCGATATCGGTCTGGTGATCTCTGCTCCGTCTGTGAAGTATAAGCTGAAGTTGAAAGATGGATCCGAGATTGAGGTCGATAACCCCAGCTACTGGCCCGATCCGATGTCGATCGAATCGGCCAGCGAGCCGTACATCAAGGCCTCGATTATCACTCCCGAAACGTATGTCGGCGGAGTCATGGAACTGTGCCGCGAGCATCGTTCTGAGAGTCAGACAATGGACTTCCTGTCTGCCAATCGGATGGAAGTAACCAGTATTATGCCGTTGGGCGAAGTGCTGTTCGAATTCTACGGCAAGCTCAAGATGCTGACACGCGGATACGGATCGTTTGACTACGTGCCGATCGAGTATCGTACGACAGATATCGTCAAAGTCGATATCATGGTCAACAAAGAGCCGGTCGATACGCTCTCTTATCTTGTCCACCGCGACAAAGCACGTCCGCGCGCAATGCACTACTGCGAACAACTGGCAAAGGAGATTCCTCGCCATCAATTCAAGATCCCGATCCAGGGCGCGATTGGCGGCGAGATCATCGCGCGAACGACGATCGCTCCATTCCGGAAAGATGTCACCGAGAAACTTTACGGCGGCGATGTGACGCGCAAGATGAAACTGCTGGAGAAGCAGAAAAAAGGGAAGGCCAAAATGAAGCAATTTGGCAGCGTGAACATCCCGCAAAAAGCCTTCATTTCGGTCCTCCGCGCGGATGACGATTAGCCATCGTCGTGATTTTAAAAAATAGGTCCGCTGTCGCACCCGCAATTTCATCAATTCAGATCAACATCCGGGGGTTCCCATGGGATCGATTTCGAGATCCGCTTTACTTCTGCTTGCGCTCTGCGCCATGGCGGACGCATCGTGCGCGGCACCGCCCAACGTTGTGATCTTTCTGGCGGATGATGCGGGCTGGGGAGATTACAGTCATTCCGGCAATCGGCAGGTATCAACGCCGAATATCGATTCTATCGCCACTGGCGGCGTGTCACTGGATCGCTTTTATGTCTGCTCTGTCTGTTCGCCGACCCGCGCCGAATATCTCACAGGGCGTTATCATCCTCGCGGCGGCGTAAAGGGTGTTTCAACTGGCCAGGAACGACTAGACATTGATGAGAAAACCATCGCCGATGCATTCAAAGCGGCGGGGTATGCGACCGGTGCGTTCGGCAAATGGCATAACGGAAGTCAGTGGCCCTATCATCCGATGGCTCGCGGATTTGATGAATACTTCGGGCACACATCCGGTCATTGGGGAGAATATTTCGATGCGCCGCTGGAAGAAAACGGACGCATGGTGCGCACCAAAGGCTACATCGTGAATGTCTGCACGGATCGAGCACTGAGCTTTATCGACCGAAGCAAGGACAGGCCGTTCCTGTGTTATGTGCCTTTCACCACGCCGCATTCTCCCTGGGCTGTGCCGGAAGCAGACTGGAAACGCTTCAAGGAAATGCCGATCACTCAGCCCGCGACTGATCCGAACGCGGAAGAGCCTGATCATACTCGGTGTGCGCTGGCCATGATCGAAAATCAGGACATGAACGTGGGCCGAATTCTCACGAAACTTCGGGAACTTAAGGTCGATGACAATACGATCGTGGTTTACTTTTCTGACAATGGGCCCAACACTTTCCGCTGGACGGGCGGTATGAAAGGCCGCAAGGGCAGCACTGACGAAGGCGGACTGCGTTCTGTCTGCTACATTCGCTGGCCAGCAAAGATCCCGGCCGGACATACTGTCACGCAAATCGCCGGAGCAGTCGACCTGATGCCGACACTGACCTCGCTGGCGGGTGTGAAGCGAGTCGGCGACAAGCCACTGGACGGACGCGATCTCACGCCACTAGTGATGCAACAAAAAGCTGATTGGCCCGAACATCGTCACTTTTCGACATGGGCAGGCAATGTCAGCGTGAGAACTCAGACACATCGTCTGGATCATGAAGGCACTCTGTTTGACATGATCGCCGACCCCGGTCAAACCACTGCCATTAACGGTAGGCAACCGGAACTGGCCGCCGAACTCACTGCGGCTGTCACAGCGTGGCGTCAGGATGTGCTTGGCGAAACTGACAAGCAGTCGAAGGGTAAAAGTGAAAAGAAAAAAACAGGAGGCAATGCTGTTGATCCTCGCCCGTTGACCGTTGGCTACAGTGAATTCCCCATCACCATGCTGCCAGCGCGCGACGGCGAACCCAACGGCGGCGTTAAACGCAGCAGCGGAGCTCCCAACTGTTCGTACTTTGTGGACTGGACCAGCAAAGACGACAGTATGGTCTGGCTGTTGGATGTTCACACGGCTGGTCGTTACGACGTCAGCATTGACTACACCTGCAAGGTGCCCGATGCCGGTTCCATCATTGAACTCAGTTTTCAAAATGCCAGCATCAGCGGCAAGGTGACGCCGGGCTGGGACCCGCCACTCAACACCAATCAGGACACACTCCCACGGCCATCTGCCGAAAGTCAGATGAAAGAATTCCGCACGCTGAAGCTCGGCGAAGTCAGCCTTCCTGCCGGTATCGGCCCGCTGACT
>JAYVNW010000272.1:0-4089 GCA_043758225.1 Candidatus Kuenenia sp.
ATAGTCTTCGGTCATGGCTGACAAAAGTAGTGACTTGGGAGAGCAACGACTTTTTATGGGCCGAACTCGCTAGCGTCGGGCTATTTGCAGCAAGGGCACTGGCCGAGACCAAGCCCGAGGCTAGCGCCTGCGGCTCAAACGGTAGATAACCAACAGTCGGCCCATTGGCCGAAATTCTCTTCGACACTGATGCGCAGGCGGGTTAATCCGTGCTGTTGATTCAACTTCAGTCGCTCAATGAGTGATCGTCCGATCCAGCGGGCGATCAGTTCAGCCGTGGTGTTTTCAATCGGCAGGATCAGGCAATCTTCCCTCGGAAAAACCCAGCGACGGTTTTCAAAACGCGCTGTGACTTCACTTTCGTCGTCAGAAATCTCGACTTGAATCATCGGATGTCGATCCGGTAACAAGATGCGATGATCCAATTCTTGCACTAGCCGCTGCAGGCCGTCGCGCAGTGCGATGAAATCGAACACGTAGTGATTTTCATCCAGCGGTCCTTCGATTTCCGCTTCAACCCGCCAATTGTGTCCGTGGATTCTCTCGCAAATGTTTTGATTGAACGTAATGAAATGCGCCGCGCTAAAGACAAGCGTGTCTTTGGTGACTCGCACACTCCAGGACTCGGCGGCCGACTTTTTCATGAATCTGTTCTCCGTCGAAACCAATCACCGTCCGCAGTCATCCAGCCATCTCGAAGTGCTGCGAACAAGATAGCGGCGACGAGATCAGCGGTTGTACCGGGATTGCGTCGATTGCCGTCGCCCCGCAAAAAGCCATCGAAGGCGGCAAACTGAATGGCGGTATCGTGCTGCATTGGCCAGCCGCTGTCGAGTAGTGAGCGTGCCTTTTCACGGACAACGTTGGACATTTCTACGCCGCATTTGCGAGCAATCAGACTGTCACCAAATTCCGCGAGCAGTCGCACTGCCAGCATAGAAATCTGTTGAGGCTGTGAGACCGTCCTTTCAGAGCACTCAAGCAGGTAATTCTGCCCCGTCGTCAGCACATCATGAAATCCACTGACATATTGAGCCGCAATCAAGTCACGATCCGCCGCCAGTTTCATGCATTCCAGCAGATTCAAAGTCGGCTCATCGTTGAGATCCTGTTCGCCAGTTTCGCCCAATCCAGATGGCTGCGCCGTGCGGATGGCTTCATAGACAAGGCGACTGTCTTCAACCGTGGTCGAATTCAACACTACGCTGATTCCGTCTTCCAACGATTGGTCGCGTGGAACAGCAGCAAGCGGCGCGAGCAGGAGTACAATTCCGAGATTCGTGTTGTGGTTCACAACGTTGCGAGTCGCTCGAATTGCTTCCAGAACTGTTGCACCGAGCGATCGTTCGCTGGCAGTTGCGAAAATCGGAGCGATCGCGTGGGCAGACTTCAGGAAGTCTGCAACACTGGCATTTGCAAACTCAGATCCTGGCGAGACATTGCCTGGCTTGGGGCTCATCACTTCCATCGCACAGGCGGTCGTAATGTGATTGCAGATTGAAAGCGAATTGAATTGAAATGAGGACAATGGTGTGACAACCTGGATGGGCTAAGTTTCTGATAGTCGCCTTTCGCTCCGCGAAAGTAGCGAACCGTGCAGGACGCAGTGTTCGTGCTACTTTCGCGGAGCGAAAGGCGACGATGCCTCCAAATACTGTGACTCTTGCGGCATCTCGGCAGTTTAGTGAGAATGGCGTTGCGAGACCACCAATTCAAGCAGGCGGCAACAGTGGGCGCAGCATTGTTCAACCCTTGTACGATGCAGAATGTTTTGGCTGGAAGTCTCGGCATAATTCGTGGAGTATCAAGCATGGCGGTTCGTGTGGTGATTCTGCTGTCGATTGTTTGTTCGATCGCTCAAAATAAAACCCTGCGTGGCGACGAAAATGCGAATGCTGTATTCCGCGCTGGAGCGGCGATGGTGGATATCACGCCGACGGTGTTTCCTGTGATCGTGAATGGCATGGTCGAAGAACGAACGGCGGAGAAAGCTCATGATGCGCTGATGGCTCGGGCTCTTGTGCTGGATGACGGTACGGACCGGATTGCAATCGTCGTCGTTGATAGTCTCATGCTGACTCGAGCTATGCTGGATGATGCGAAAGAGCAGGCCAGCCAACTCACCGGCATCCCTACGAATCGGATGCTGATTTCAGCCACTCACACGCATTCGGCACCTTCCGCGATGCCGTGTTTGGGAAGTCGTGTTGATCCGGAATACGCACAGTTTCTTCCCGGACAGATTGTTCGCAGCATTGTGCAGGCGAATGAAAAGCTGGTACCCGCAAAAGTCGGCTGGAAAGTCGTCACGGATGAGATGCACAATCATTGTCGGCGCTGGATTTTTCGATCCGATCGAATGACGATGGCGGACCCGTTCGGGCAACAGAATGTGCGGGCTCACATGCATCCGGGGTATCAAAGTTCCAATCACATTGGTCCATCGGGCCCGGCGGATACGGATTTTACTTTGTTCTCTGTGCAGACGATGGACGACAAGCCACTGGCGATACTCGCTAACTATGCGATGCACTATTATGGTTCGCCGCTCGTGTCGGGTGACGTCTGCGGTCATTTTGGATTTGCTTTTGCGGAACGCATTGGTGCAGCAAATCAGCAACCGGGGTTTGTCGGGATCTTGTCACAGGGAACCAGCGGTGACAGCATGTGGATGGATTACAGTCAGCCCGCGCGGCCGACTGATCTGAATGCCTATACGAAGGCTATCGTCGAAACTGCCTTTCAGGCGTATCACTCAATCCACTATCGCTCAGACATCAAGCTGGCGATGGCGGAAGAGACGCTGAAACTCAGCCGCAGAGCTCCAGACGAGGCGCGACTGAAGTGGGCTCAGGAAATGGTCGCAAGTGTTGCCGATCGGTTGCCGCGTGGCTGGTCAGAAGTGTACGCCTTTGAACAACTTCGACTGCATGAAGATCCAACCGCAGAACTCAAGCTGCAGGCCATTCGCATCGGCGACTTTGGAATCACAGCAATCCCAGATGAAGTCTTCGGAATTACTGGCATCAAACTGAAGAACCGAAGTCCGCTTGCCTGCACGATCAACATCGAACTGGCGAACGGTGCGGAAGGTTACATTCCTCCGCCGGAGCAGCACAAACTTGGCGGCTACACAACGTGGGCCGCACGGACGGCTGGACTCGATGTACAGGCAGAACCGCAGATCGTGGAAACATTGACGACGCTGCTGGAAAAGGTGGCAAGCAAGCCACGTCGGCCGACGATCGACGAACAGCATGCGTATGCAAAGGCAGTGGTGGGTTCGAAGCCGAAAGTATTCTGGCGGTTGGGGGAGATCGAAAGTACCTTAGCCCAGACGCTCCGCCGACGGGATTCTGCTGCACTGGATGTACTCTCAGTTCGAGCCGAGAGTGACACATCGACAGAGCAAACGAAAAGTCCCGACGACGGAGCGGCGCGTGTAGAGTACGCCGCCGACGCAATCGGCAACCATCACGCGATCTACGAAGACGGCGTCGCGTTGTATCTACCGGGACCAAGAGGCAACGGACTGAATCAACAGCCTCGCGGCAATCGCGCGGTGCATTTTGCGGGCGGGCGAGTTGCCGCTAAAGTTCCAAAGCTCGGGGCGACGTACAGCGTCGAATGCTGGGTCTGGAATGGATTTCCAAACAGCGATCGAGCAGTCACGGGATACTTCTTTTCCCGTGGCCAGGGCGGCGACATCAATGTACGCGGAGATCATCTTGGTGTCGGCGGCAATTACCTGAATCGTGGCTGGGACGGAAAGCTGCTCCTGTTCAATGGCAATGATCGTGACGAAGCGCTCACGGGCCAGACTGTTCTGGCATTTCGAACGTGGCATCATGTCGTCTTCGTGCGGAATGGTCGTCATGTCACCGTGTTCCTGAACGGCAGGGCGGAACCGGAAATCGACGGTGAATTGGAACCAACCTACACCGAGGCTGACGACGATATTTTTCTCGGCGGCCGCAGTGACAATTTGTTCGGGCTTGAAGGACGCCTGGATGAAGTTGCGTTGTATGATCGTGCGTTGACGGCGAACGAAGTGGCAGCGCACTACGCATCGGCCAAACTTCTGGAGCC
>JAYVNW010000273.1:0-3858 GCA_043758225.1 Candidatus Kuenenia sp.
GGAAAACCGGACGAACATGGAATTCCTCACACGATGTGTACGGATGGAACTCCAAATGGTTACACCGTAATGCACTTTGACGGGATAAAGTATTTGCTCCAATATCGCGCCGCTCGGCGCGGAGTGGATGAGCAGATTCGCATCACAGCTCCGGAAGTCGTGCCGGTGGCTGACGCTGCAGCTCAGGAAATTCGTGCGAACGTGTTCAATGCATTTCCCGACGCAGTTGTTGAATGGCGTCTGAATGATGGCGAATGGCAAGCCATGCAGAAGACCGTGAATGAAACGGATCCGATTTTTCAGACATTGTTCGATGAGGAACAGCCATTGCTTCCTGATGATCTGCCATGGCGAAAGCTTGCGAAACCAATGGTCTGCCCGCATCTTTGGAAAGCGACTTTGACCACGGCGAAGAAGGTAGGGACTCACCTCATTCAGGTTCGAGCGACGAATTCCAACGGGCAGGTATTCAACGGCGAACGAGTCCTGCGAGTTGAATAAGCTTACAGAAACGCGGAGTATTTTTGGTGATTTCAACGAGGACCGGGCTTCAATGTCGATACCTGTTGCGACTATTCACGACGTTCGTGCTGCCGAGTCTGTCATTCGTCAGCACGTATCAGCTTCACCTCTGATCCGATCGTATGCTCTTGAAAAAGAGCTTGGTTTGTCGCCTGATCGTCGAATCTGGTTGAAGGACTATGGCTGGACGCCGTCGGGTTCCTTCAAGTTGCTGGGTGGTTTGAACTGGATGGCAAATAATCTTGCACGGATTGGAACCAGTCCGGTCGCCGCACATTCATCAGGCAATTTTGCATCAGGGATTGCTTTCGCGGGGATGCGATATGGCAGACGCGTAATCATCGTCATGCCGGAAACGGCGCCTGTCGTGAAATTTAACCTGACACGATCGTTCGGAGCGGAAATTCGAACCTACGATATCACTCAGGATTACATCACCGGCGAGCGCGAACGCATGATTCGCGAGATTGTTGATGTTGAAGGTGCAATACAAGCTTCTCCCTACGACGATCGTTACGTGATCGCTGGCAACGGAGTTGGCGGTCTGGAAGTTGTTGCAGAATTGAAAGCGCAAAATCGAACTATCTCGCAGTTTCTTTGTCAGGTCAGTGGTGGCGGATTGATGGCTGGTCAGGCGCTGGCCATTGCGGACGGTTTTCCGGACGCAGCGATTATTGGAGTTGAGCCTGAATCAGCAAACGATTTTTGTCAGTCGCTGGCTGCCGGGCAGCGCGTGCGACTCGATCGTCCGACAAGCATCTGTGATGGGCTATTGTCCTACGACGTAGGCGAGCAAAATTGGCCTATCCTGAAGCAGTACGTCACGGCAGCAGTTTCTGTTCCCGATTCAGAAACACGCAACGCCATGCGCTGGATCTACAACCATCACGGCTTACGCACTGAACCATCGGGCGTCATCGCCGTGGCGGCATTGTTGAATGGCCGAGTGGCGACAGCTGGTGCAGGCGACGTAGTTGTCGTTGTGAGTGGGAGGAATGTGGACGACGCACGCTTTCGCGAATGGATTGCGTGATCGTCCGCATTACAAATCAATCTTCATAAACCACAGTCGACTGCGGTCTCCGGTGAGCCGAGCTTGCTCCAGCATCACTCGGATGCTTGGGTCGTAGTTGATGGTTTCCCGCTTACTGCCATTCGTAATCAGCCACGGCTTCTGGATGTCGAAGGCTGGCATTTCGGGTGATATCAGGACGGAACAGTTTGTCCCAGGGCATCGGGTCACTGCGAAACCTGTTTTGGTCCGATGTGCGCTCAGTTGAGCTGGACGAAATCCGTCGTCAATGGCATTGCTGGGAGCGTCCAGTTTTGTGAACTGTGATGGAATGGAATTCAATTGAACCCATGACCAGCTTAAATCAGTGCTCCGCAGAATGTCGGCGAAGATCTTTTCGGGGAACCGTTCGCGGCGATGCACATCCATCCATCGGAAGATGTCATCGGCTTCTTCAAGATAACTCTCCGGACCTCGATTCGGATACTTCACAATCATTGCGTCACAAAACTGGCCGGTGTCATCAGCACGCTTCAGGAGTTTATTGAAAAGTATTCCCGCACGTTCATACCAGCCTCCCTGCGCGTCGCCAACGACAACATACCATGGCAGATCGACTGCGTTATAGACCATCCATTGCAAATGTTTTCGGCCAAGTCCGCAGATGGAAACAACACCAGCAAACAGATCCGGATGAGACGTTGCCATGTCCATCGCGACCTCACCACCGATACCATGCCCCCCGACGAAAACCCGATCGTCGTCAACTCGAAGTCCCAATTTAAGCTTGCGCAGGAAATTCAGAAACCGCGTATGCTCCGCTGATGAAGCGCCGTAACTGGTGCTTCCTTCGGGCGACAACTGCGGTACCACGACGATCACGCCATTCTGTTCTGCCTGTGATTGCCACCACGTGAGATAATTTTCGGGAGTTGAAAATTCACCTGGAAAAGCGATTATCAGCGGATATTGACGCGATTCATGATATTCCGGCGGGACGAAGCCCATCGCACCGGCGGAATTCTCCGTCGCCGGGATCTCAAAACGTCCGATTCCGCCTTCTTTCTCCGGTGTTACCTGGATCGGAAGAGGAGATGAAAGATGACGTACCATGGCGGCCGCTCGATTGACATTCATACCTTCCAGTTTGATTAAGCGATCTACCAGGCTGCGCCTTAATTCGGATTCGGTTTCATCGGTCGCCATAAAATCGATCATCAACAGTCTGGCTTCGAACAGAGACGTTGCTTCTGTCAGGGTTTGAGTTGTAAACTCAGCACCCATCAACCAGCCGGACAGTGCCATCGCAAGTTTATTGGCGTCCGGAACGTCCGCAGCATTCGCCGTGAGTTCATACGCTGCGAAACGATCGATCGCATCGGCATCCAGCTGCGCAATGACGTTTCGCACTGCCTGCTGCGCCTGCGTTTTTAGTTCCGCATCTTCCACACTGGCGGCGAGTTTAGGCAGAGCCAGGCGAAGCGATTCTATGCGGCTATTGATGTCTTCGTATCGCTTCATCAATTGGTCTACTCGGACCAATGTTTCGGGAGTCAGGTCATTCTTTGGATGAATGCGCGCTCCAATGGCCGCAAGTTGATGCTGTCCGACCGCGCTGCGTTGTTCGAAGATCGAAGTAAACTGTCGAGCCAGTTCTTCGCGAATTGATTTCTGAAATTCGATCGTCTGAGCGGAGAATTCCGGAAAGTCATTTTGCATGGCCTGCAGGACGCTTCCGGCTTCCAGTGGTCGTTTGCCTTTGACCAGCATGCGGATCATTTCGAGGCGGCGGTAAGCATTAGCTTTGTAGTCCGGCTCATGCTCGAGAATACTGACGAGTTTGTCAACTGGAATTGCATCGAACGAAATGTAGTAGTTCCAGCGATGTGTCAAAGACCTGACTTCCGCGAACATTTCATTGATCGAAATGATACCAACGCGGATCTTTTCGTCGTTGCCGTTCTGTAATGTCACAGTACCTTCAGCGACACCTTCCTGGTCGAACGGACCCAGATGAACAATTCCGGGAGGCAGCGCATCATGCGAAGTGGATTTTTGTGGAATCTTAAACGTCAGCACTGGCCACTGGGTCTTATCAACGACCGGCAGTTCAGCCTGACGATTCGACGCAAAGACCTGTCTCGCCTGCTGATCAACCATCCGCAATTCAAGTTTCGCATCCGGCAGGTCGGGATACAGCGTTGTTTCTTTGGAGCACATGCCAGACAGCAGCAACCCGTTCTTGTAGCGAATCGTGCCCGGTTGAGGCGTGCCTTTCTGAACTGCGATTAATCGAAACTGGCCCGGCACGGCTGGTTGATCGT
>JAYVNW010000274.1:0-6490 GCA_043758225.1 Candidatus Kuenenia sp.
GCACTTGCCGTTCCGCTTGGACCGAACGACTGTTCTTTGCGACGTTCAGCCAGTTGCTGAAGCTGATTTTGCAGCTCAGAATCCTGCGGGCGACTGTTAAGCGCCCGGCGATACATGGCTTCCGCTTTGTCATAACGTCCCTGATTTTCAAAGACGCGACCGATCGCGGCAATGCGATCAGTATCGCTGCGGTTCTCCCGATGGGCCGGGCGTGAATCGGTGACGATGGCGCTGATGGCTGAACAACCGACGCCGGAGGCTGAAAGGACGCCCCCAAGTAGCAGCACTAGCGGCTGACTGAATTTCATCTCAATTCCCCCCTTTCGATCGACACTGCATCGCTGACGACGCTGTGAAAAATCGAAGCACGCCCCCGGAATATGCCGTCAACTACCCAAAATCTGCCAGACAGGACTGCAGGCTGCAGACCAATGAGAAATCGATCAATCGATCCCCTGACATCTACCATCGCCAATCGCGTTGCAATGGTATCTACCCCACTTATTCATCGGATAGTTTCCACTGGCAACATTGGTCTTTTTTGGAGAATCCACATGACCGTCCCCATTGGAACGGGCAGACGCCAAAATGTTGTGGAACGGGAAAAAAACGATTCAAGTCCACAGCCGGTCGATTTTTTAAGCCTTCACGTAGAAGATGCGAATTCGATAACAGTACAGGATTTCACAGCCGCTTGCTTCAGGACGGGTCTGGAGACCCGCCCTACGGCAAAACAGCATCTGCCGATTGGATGAATCCGACTTCGAACAAATTCATGATCTCCATCGCCAACGTCGCCACATTCACAGCAGTTGCAGCATCACTTGCCGCCATCTATTTGGCCGCACAGGTTCGATCACTGCTAACCGCATGGAATGTTCGACAGGCATGGAACTGGATGGTAGCAGCATTGTTGTCATTACTGATGCATTCCATTGTGAGCATCCCGCAACTCAATTGCAGCGACGCAGTGATCTCAGTCGCTGCATACTTCGCCGCGACAATGCTGCTGACGCCGCTCGTAACAATCCTTGGTGCGCGACGTCCGGGGATTTCGGCGTGGCACTGGTTTGTCGTATTGCCGATGGTCCTGATTCTGCAATGGCCTGCGATAAGTCAATTGTCGAAAAATCACTGGCGTGCACCCATTGAACTCAGCGCGCCGTCGATGATGGGGATCGTCGTTGTGTTGATCATGAGCGGCGGAACTTTGCTGGGTACAAGTTCCACAATCTTCGCAATGCTGTACTCGTCAGGCATCGTAACTCTGCTGATGTCGGTGACCAGTCTGAACTGGGGCAAAAATGGCATCACGCCTCTGGGTGCTGTTCTGGTTTTCATGGCCCTCTGGATGGCGCGGCGAAATCTGATTTACAACCTGCATCGAATTCAAACCAGTGAAAACACATCTCGACGAACTCAGGCCGTATGGAGTCTGTTCAGCAGTCTGCACGGCTTTGCCTGGATGCGGCGCACTGAGGCTCGGATCAACCAATTCGCCGCAAGTGAACGCTGGACCGTTCAACTGACGGCGTCGGGATTCCACAATTCCAATGACACCGGCAACCCGGCACGACCGGATAATGAACCACAGGATGATGAACTGATGCAGCCAGTGGATGCATTCATCTGGGTGTTAAGACGCTTTGCAGATGAATCATGGTTGCGACAGACGCTGCAGAACCCGCAGAGACCGAAGATTCCGCATGACTCATCGAAGTCAACCAATTGATTTCTGCGTCATCGAATGCACGCTTTCCGCAATGCTCCGAACACATAGATGCTCTCTGAACAACCCAAATGTTGCATCTTTGCGACAACGGATAAGTTCCCGGACATGTGAATACTCCGTCAGCATGTCGTCCCATCCCGTTCAGCCAGGCGTTCGATGAAATACGCAGCACGAAAACTCCAGACGCAGCATGGAAACATGGCTGCGGGAGACTGCGCTCAAACCCTTCGCATGACATGCGGATGCCGTATTGTCGCATGTCGTTGTGCTCAGCGAATTTTCCGCAGTCATATTCATATCGCGACGCCGATCTGCAGGAGGCATTCAGCGTGAAGGGATTGATCTTAACATGGCTGCTGACTGCGTTGGGTGTCTCGTCGGCGTTTCTGAATCCTTATAACGGATTTCTCGTTTACGTCGCATTTGCGATTCTTCGACCAGATAGTCTCTGGAGCAGCCATATTACCGGCGGGCGGTTCAGTTTCTTCGTCGCGAGCTCGATGTTGTTGAACTGGTTTGTCCGCGCTTGCGGCAACTGGAATCTTGGGCCGTCGCGCCGCATAACGATGTTGTTTGTAGGCTATTGGCTGTGGAGCGTTTTTCTGGCCTTCCGTGCAGACAGCCCGCCTCACGCATGGTACTTCGTCGAACAGCAGGCAAAAATCCTTTTGCCGTTTCTCGTTGGCATTACCACAATCAAAACCTCAGCTGACCTGCGAAAACTTGCCTGGGTCATTGTTGTTTGCCAGGGGTATGTCTCGTTCGAGTTGAATACCTACTACTTCAGCGGCTTCAACTATCTGTGGGAAATCGGCTTCGGAAGTCTCGACAATAACTCAATGGCAATCGGGCTGGTGACGGCATTGGGAGTAGCCTTCTTCCTGTTCTTCTACGAAACCAGCTATCTGCGCCGTTTCGTCATCACAGGCTGTGCGGCGTTTATCGGCCATGCGATTCTGTTTTCGTTTTCGCGCGGAGCGATGTTGGCGACAGTGCTGTTTGCAGTTGTGTCCTTCTTCATTATTCGAAAGACAACTCTGCATTATGCGGTCTTTGGCATCGGTTTGCTGATGGCTGTAAGTTTAGCCGGGCCGCAGGTACGCGACCGTTTCATGGAGACATTTGCAGAGAAAGACGGCGTACGTGAAGCGTCAGCCCAAAGTCGACTCGACCTCTGGCGTGACTGTGCAATCCTGCTGGCCCGAGATCCCATCATGGGTTGCGGTCCTGACCACTGGCCACTCCATGCGCACGAATTCGGTTGGCCCGCAGGTAAGGAAGCCCACAGCTTGTGGGTTCAGACAGCCGTCGAACTTGGTATTCCTGGCATCACGATGTACCTGGGGTTTTTTCTGACCACGATCTGGCGTTGCTGGCTTTTGTTGCAACGTACCAAAAACGATGATGACGCCTGGTTTGCGGATTCTGCTCGTATGACAATCGCGTCGCTGTGTGCCTATATGGTTGCCGCGCAATTCGTGAGTCTCGAAGCATTGGAGATTCCGTACTATGTGGTGTTGCTGGGAGCTGGCTCGATGACAGTTCACTATCGACTTACGGGTACTGTTGGACAGACGTCAACAAGTGCATCTGAAAACATGGACCACGTGTATTGGGAAGAACCAAAATCAGTCGAAACCACCAACGACAACAATATTGACCAGGAAGCGGATTTTATCTACGAGACATCTTTCCGTGAAACGACAGCTGCGCCCGTTTTCGCAGCGTCTCAAGCTTCCGATTGGCGAGACGCAATTGAATTATCGCCAAAGCTTCTGGATGGCATTGAACATCCATTGGTCATGAATTGACAACTGCTGACAAGCACCGTGTTGCACAATCGCAACAGCGCTGTGTTGTCCGTTCAGATGTTCCGTTTTTGACACACGCATTTTGATTTTCCCGCCGCGTTAGTGCTGGTCGTGACCTAACTTTCCATTGGGTCGAGATTCCACTCCATCCAGTCACACAACAGGCAACCAGCGAACATGTGCGGAATTGCAGGTGTCCTCTACGCAGAATCCGGTCGATCGGTCAGCGCGCAAGTGCTGACTGACATGGGGAATGCGATTGCGCATCGAGGTCCGGATGGGGAAGGTACGTTTCGATCCGGCCCAGTGGGACTTGTGCATCGGCGATTGGCCATTATCGATCTTGAAGGCGGGCGACAGCCGCTGTCCAACGAAGACGAATCGATTCATGTCGTGTTCAATGGCGAAATCTATAACTATCAGGAACTGCGACAGCATCTTTTAGCACGCGGTCACAAATTTCGCACAAATTCGGACACGGAAGTTCTTGTCCATCTCTACGAAGAACACGGGGCGGATCTCTGCATGCATTTGCGAGGGATGTTCGCGTTTGCCATCTGGGACGCTCGACGCCACGAGCTACTTCTGGCTCGCGACCATCTCGGGCAGAAGCCGCTATTCATCTATCGCGACAAAGAAAAACTGGTCTTTGGGTCTGAACTGAAAGCCGTCCTGGCTCATCCAGGCATCGATCGCTCGCTTGATCCGGCTGCGATTGAAGACTACCTGACATTTGGCTTCGTTCCCGGACAGCGAAGCATCTTTGGTTGCGTCACCAAACTTCCTGCCGCGCACCGGCTGCGTATTTCACTCTCAGAATTTCAGACGTCGCCGAAACGTTACTGGCAACTGTCGTTCGACCACGAGGATCGATCAACCGTCGATGACTGGAAACAGCGAATCGATGCCGCACTGCACGAAAGCGTGAAAGCTCATCTGATTGCAGATGTTCCGGTCGGCGCGTTTCTCAGTGGCGGATTGGACAGCAGTGCCATCGTGGCCATGATGGCTGGACTGCAATCGGATCCCGTCAGAACATTTTCGATTGGATTCAACGAAGCCGAATACAGCGAACTTCCGTTTGCTCGCGAAGTTGCCGCGCATTTTGGTTGTCATCACACGGAAGAAATTGTAACTCCTGAAGCCGCCCGCGATTTGGATGATCTTGTCTTTCTTTATGACGAACCTTTCGCTGATGCCTCGGCCGTGCCGACCATGGCCGTGTCACGTCTCGCTGCGCAGCATGTGAAAGTTGTGCTGTCGGGAGATGGCGGTGACGAATTGTTCGGCGGATATTCACGCTACGCTCATGACCTCAAAGAAGCTCAAATTCGAAACTACATCCCGTCCATCGTCCGATCGCTGGTGCTGAAGCCAACGGCGGCGATCTGGCCGAAGGCGGATTGGTTGCCCCGACCACTGCGATTAAAAACACTACTGCAGAATATTTCACGCAATCCAGCGGAAGCTTACGCGAATACAGTCTCCGCGTGTCGGCAGGAAATGCGTCGCAGCTTACTTAGTCACGATTTTGCATCGTCGCTCAACGACCATGAGCCCGAACGTGCGATCATTCAGCCCTTTAAGCACGGTCATCGTGACGCATTGAGCGGGATGTTGTCGGCAGATACGAATGTCCTGCTGCCGGATGACTTTCTGACCAAGGTCGATCGAGCCAGCATGGGTTTTGGCCTCGAAGTGCGTCCGCCGTTTATTGACTGGAGGGTCATGGAACTGGCCGCGTCGATGCCATCGGAATTCAAGATTCGCAACGGATCGAAAAAATGGATGCTCAAACAGCTGTTTGAATCTCGTCTGCCGAAGGATCTCGTCAACCGCCGCAAACAGGGTTTTGAGATGCCCATCGATCAATGGTTGCGCGGCCCGCTGAGCGACCAGGTGCGGACACATGTTCTCAATCCCAACGGGGCGATTGCGAGTTTCATTAACGTAGCAACGGCTCGTCAAATCTTTGAAGCTCACTGCAGAGGCGTGGGACGACATGGTCAGTTGATTTGGAGTCTGCTGATTCTCGCTCGCTGGCTGGATGCCTGGGGCAAACCAAAAACCAATGCAGGACGGGATTCCTGTCCCGTTCTCGTCTGAACTGTGTCAGGACGGGTCTGAAGACCAGTCCTACAAATTGAATTTCTGGCTGGACACTTACTGACATGAATCTGAAACCTACAACCAGGACTTCGCCCGATCCTCAGCACGTGGTCACAATTTCGGCCGTGCTGCGGCCTCGATCAACCGTTGCGCGCAATGTGCCGGTGGTCGGCGGTTTGTGCTTAGCCAAAGGGCGACTGCACGACGCTTCAAACGGACACATTGACGGATTTCGATCTCCGGTCGCAGCTCAGTTCGATGTGTTGAACCGTTGGAACGATGGCAGCGTTCGCTGGATGCTCGCCAGTTTTGTCGCTCCGGAAGTCAACGATAACGGATGTGAACTGAATGTCTGCACGTCTGGAAAACTCAGTTCAAGAGCCACACTGCCAGAATACAACGTCACCACCGTGAAAGGGATCTGCGGCGAGATCTGTATTGTCACTCGCGATCTGACATCTGATCCTCCCACGGAAACGATTCTTCGCTTGATGCCATGCCTTTGCGACGTCGATGGCACGGAATTGCCGCTGGTGATAGGGAACATTCGAGAAGAACTTAGTGGCGCAGTTCGGCAAGTTTATCTTGTAAACGCCAAAGTTCAGTCGAAGCCTTACGTCACGCTTCAATTGCGTTTGACGCATTGGGCTGGGGCTGGATTGCTGCAGGTGGAAACGCAAATCCGCAATACGCGCCGAGCGAAGCATACCGGTGGTCTTTGGGATCTCGGCGATCCGGGATCTTTCGTTTTCAGCAGTTTCCAAATAGCCGTCGGCAGCGACGACATTCCTGCCAGCGCGACGACGCAATGGAAGACGGAACGACATCATTCCGCGCA
>JAYVNW010000275.1:0-1944 GCA_043758225.1 Candidatus Kuenenia sp.
CTGATTGTGCCGTTGGTGTTCCCCGTCTCTATGCCTCTTTTCTGTCTGTCTGCTGGTCTCAAATGTTGAGACCGCAACTTCTACTCGGATGGTTTTGAATTCATCCGAATGCATCAGCAACGCTTTCAAAGGATCACTCTCATGAAGAAATTTACCGTCCGCTTTCACAATGTGAAGGCACTTCGTCGCTCAGGTTTCACACTTATTGAATTGCTTGTCGTCATCGCCATTATTGCCATCCTGGTGGCTCTGATTGTTCCAGCAGTTCAACAGGCCCGCGAGGCCGCTCGCCGAACGCAGTGCGCGAACAATCTGAAACAACTTGGTCTGGCCATTCACAACTTTCACGATTCGAAACGCCACCTGCCTTCCAGCGTGCGACCCTCAGCGGCAAGTACGGTTCGTGTCGGGGCTTTCACTCAGATGCTGCCGTTTCTGGATGAAAAGACATTGTGGGACAGCTACAGCACGGCAGTCAACTGGAGCGATGCGACGAATACTCCCGTCACGTCGGCAAAGCTCTCTGTCTTCCAATGCCCGTCGAGTCCAAAATCGGATCGAAAGGATGGAAATCCCGATCCGCTTCAAACAGGAGGCAACGCTGCCTGGAATCCTTCACTCGTGGGAGTTACCGACTACGCAGCAACGGTTGGTGTCGATAAACGGCTGGCTCAGGTCTTCACCACGATCAAAGTTGGCGCTGGGATGTTGCCAAAAAATGAAAAAGCCACATTCGCCGATGTCACTGACGGCCTTTCCAATACGATTGCGGTCGTCGAATCTGCCGGTCGGCCGTTTGTGTATCGTCGCGGACCAATTCTCATCGACAGTGATCAGAAGAACCATCGCATCAATGGAGGTGGATGGGCGCGCCCGGCTTCGGATCTGCTATTCGCTGGCTCGAACAAAGCTGGCACTGTCATTCCTCCGACGAACGCAGCGGATGTGGCATCAATCAATGCCACAAACGGTGACGATGTTGGAGGCGACGTGACTCCGACACCAACCTATCCGCATCAGTACTATGGCACTGAAGGGACAAGTCAGCCGTTCGGGTTCCACAATTCGGGCATCAATGTCCTGCTCGGCGATGGCTCCGTCCGCTTCATCGACGAAGCGGTTGAGATCAGCGTTTTCGCAGGTCTAATCACTCGTGATCAGGCGGAAAAGATCATCGATAGCCAGTTCTGATCTTTCAGACGGCGAACGGCAGGAAATGTGACCTGCCGTTCGCCTTCATTTCACGGTCTAATACGTGAGACAGGATCACGCACATGTCAGGTCAACCTTCGTGGGCTGCTTTGAGGAATGATAGTTCTCGCGCCGATGATGGCCCGAGCATCGCAATTCTCGCTCAGATCAGCGAGGCCATGCGAGGTCTGAAATTCGGACAAGTTGCGATCATCATTCAGGATGGCGTTGTCGTACAGATCGACCGACTTGAAAAGCATCGGCTCACAAAAAGCGAATAGGTGTACTGGTTCCAATCGACGAAGTTCGTCCTTCGGCATAGCAACAGGCGCGTGTCGCTCGTCTGACGAAAACAGATGAGCACTGGACAGGAAACAAGATGTCACTCAAAAAGAATGGCCGGTCATCAAATCCCCTGCCGGGATTTGCGGCTGGGCTCTCGATCACTTCGATATATCTGGCAGTGTTGCTCATCATTCCGCTGGGAGCCTGCGTCTTCAAAACATGCTCACTGGACGCATCGCAATTCGTTGCCGCCGTCTGGTCGCCGCGAGCCCGCGCGGCTTATCTGTTGACGTTTGGAGCCTCAGCCATTGCGGCGGTGCTGGACGTTGTGCTTGGCGTGCTGCTGGCATGGGTGCTCGTGCGGTACGAGTTTCCTGGCCGACGCCTGATGGACGCAGTGATCGATCTCCCGTTTGCGCTGCCGACAGCGGTGGCTGGGTTGATCTATTCCAGTCTCTACGTGAAGAA
>JAYVNW010000276.1:0-8546 GCA_043758225.1 Candidatus Kuenenia sp.
AGTCTCAAAGATTACCTACGAAGGTCCGCAATCAGACAATCCGCTGGCGTTTCGCTGGTACAACCCGACTGAGGTTGTCGCTGGTAAAACGATGAAAGACCACCTGCGATTTACCGTTGTGTATTGGCATACATTCCGTGGCACCGGCAGCGATCCGTTTGGCGGGGGAACAATGCTTCGTCCGTGGGACGATGGCAGTGAATCGGTTGCGAACGCCTGCAATCGCGCTCGGGCGGCTTTCGAATTCTTCGAGAAGCTTGATGCACCATTCTACGCATTCCACGATCGGGACGTTGCTCCCGAAGGTGCCACATTGGCCGAGTCGCATGCGAACTTCGATGCCGTCGCGAAGGTTATGAAGGAAGAACAAAATCGCACGGGCGTGAAGCTGTTGTGGGGCACGGCAAACATGTTCAGTAACCCACGCTTTATGCATGGAGCGGCGACTTCATGCAATGTGGAAGTCTTCGCGTATGCTGCAGCTCAGGTTAAGAAAGCTCTGGAAGTCACAAAGGAACTTGGTGGCGAAAACTATGTGTTCTGGGGCGGCCGCGAAGGCTATCAGTGTCTCTACAACACCGATATGAAACGCGAACTGGACCATCTGGCTCGCTTCTTCCACATGGCTGTGGACTACGCAAAAAAGATTGGATTCACAGGCCAGTTCCTGATTGAACCGAAGCCAAAGGAACCGACCAAGCACCAGTACGATTCTGACGCGGCTGCCTGTCTGAATTTTCTGCGAGCTTATGATCTGATGGATCATTTCAAGCTGAATATTGAAACCAACCACGCAACTCTGGCCGGGCACGAAATGATGCACGAACTGGAATATGCCGGCCTGCAGGGCGCGCTGGGATCAATTGATGCCAACACCGGCGATTTGCTGTTGGGCTGGGATACCGACCAGTTCGCCACAAACTACTATCTCACGACTCAGATCATGCTGGTGCTGTTGAAATACGGCCTGAATCCAGGCGGCGTTAACTTTGATGCGAAGGTTCGCCGCGAGAGCTTCGAACCGATGGATCTGTTTTACGCCCACATCGGCAGTATGGATGCGTTTGCTCGCGGTTTAAAAGTCGCAGCAAAGATCATCGAAGAAGGTGGGATCAGCAAATTGGTCACCGATCGTTACAGTAGTTGGGACTCTGAACTCGGCCGCAAGATCGAATCTGGCAAGGCCACGTTCGCCGAGTTGGAAGCTCTCATGCTGCAAAAGGGCGAAGTGACGCGCAACACCAGCGGTCGTCAGGAACTGTTGGAGAACATCTTCAACCGCTTCCTCGATCGCGTGTAGAGCCTGCGTGTGATTGTTCGAACAAGCAGCCGCTGCGAAGCATCAACCGTTCCAGTGTTGAGAGTTTTGCAGCGGCTGGCTTGTTCGCGAACTGAATGTTGCAGATCTCAGGTGCAGATCTCAGGTGCGGTGCAGATCTCAGGTGCCATGCACGTGGAATTTCCCATGCACGTGGAATTTCATTTCGTCACGTGCCGTTCGCCGAGCCACCGAACAATGTTCTCTTCAAGCCGGCAAAAATCCAGTTGAGAAATCCTAACGTATAGCCAACAACGTACAGCCTAGTGAACAATGTCAGTACACCGCCCATCAGGACGCCAAACTTCCAGCTGGCGACAGCGAATATTGTCATCGAGCTTTCTTTGCTCGAGGTAAGGAACTCATTGGATTTATCCGCAACATTTTTCAGGCTGGCGGGTGAAACACTCACTTCTATCAATTGATCATCCGCTCCATGGATCTGCAGGAAGCCTTGACCGTCTGTATGGACAAGTTTGTCGGTTTCACGGCCATATTCACGTTGTCTTCTGGTTGTGCACGCGAGTTCTCGTTGTCCTGTTTTTATCACATGATCGACGTGTTGAGTCTTGAACGGCACAACGAAAAACATGCACGTCCGGGTCGTACAACGCACCCCTTCTTGACTTCATTGGTAAACCAGCCAAGTCGCTGGAAGCAACAGCGTCACGACGCCTGGAAACACAACACAGATAAGAAAGACGATCACGTGTTGCAGTAGCATCCCACCGAATGTCGGACGATTTTCGTGCGAATGCATTCTAATTATTCCTTGGAATCTGGCGATTTATGTCGAGTGGATCTGGCTTGGGATTTTGGTTGAAGGGCGAAAGTCGTGCCTGCCAAACGCCATGATAAAACGTGTCCAGAGCCAATTCTATTGAGGCCGGGAAATTCCAGATCATCACTTCAATGAATTGACCAATCGCGTTCGTTTGGCCTTTCCGATAGTCTTATGTTACCGAAAGTTGTATCCTGTTGCGACTTCCTGCTGCACCTTCCCACCTCATTTCAATGTACTGGTCGATAGTGAACGATCGCCAGCAAAACATAGCTCCCGGCTTCCAAATCCTGCTGGTGATTGCAACGGCGATTGTCACGCTGTCTTCCGCGAACGCGCAGACGCCTGAAAGCACCGTTGAAGGTGAGCGATTCTTCTATGACAGGATTGAGCCGCTGCTGAAGGCTCATTGTCTGGAGTGTCATTCGCATGCAGCGGAGGAAATGGCAGGCGGCCTGACGCTTGATTCTCGGAACGGATGGGCGGAAGGTGGTGGGCGCGGTCCGGCCATTGTGCCTGGTAAACCGGAAGATAGTTTACTCATCAAAGCGATTCGCCGGGATGACTCGAAGCTCCAGATGCCGCCCGATGAAAAACTCACGGCTGCGGATATCGAACTGCTCGTCGAGTGGGTTCGGCGAGGCGCTTCCGATCCCAGAAAATCGATGCCTCAGCCCGAATCCCACGGCGACCCGCTGGACTGGTGGTCTTTGCGTCCGCTGAAACGTCCGGATGTTCCCGGCCTGCAGGACGAAGCGACTCGGCGGTCTCAATCGGGGAAGGACGGCGAGGATAATGGTGGTATCTTGCGTAATGATGCAGCGGGAATTAATCCGATCGACGGCTTCGTACTGGATCAGCTTCGAAAGCAGCAGTTGACTCCCGTTCCGCAAGCGGACAGGCGGACATTGATTCGGCGTTTGTATTTTGATCTTCACGGATTGCCGCCGGAACCGGACGCGGTCACTGCATTCGTTACGGATCCTGATCCGATGGCTTACGAAAAGCTGGTGGATCGACTACTGGCTTCTGAACGTTACGGTGAACGCTGGGCGCGGCATTGGCTGGATACTGTCCACTTTGCAGATTCACACGGTTGCGAGCATGATGTGTTCCGGCCGAATGCGTGGCGATATCGTGACTATGTGATCGCGAGCCTCAACGGTGACACGCCATGGGCTCGATTTATCCGCGAGCAACTGGCAGCGGATCGCTTCTTTCCGGACGACTCTCGTCTGACTTCGGCACTTGGGTTTGTCGCGGCTGGACCGCTGGAATTGAGCCGTGCCAGCACTGCTCCTGTCACCTTCGATTATCTGGATCGAGACGACATGGTCGGACAGACGATGGCGGCGTTCACCAGTACGACGGCCAATTGTGCGCGCTGCCACAATCATAAGTTTGACCCGATCACACAGGTCGATTATTACTCGCTGCAGGCGGTTTTTGCGGGCACGGGAAAAGGTGATGTGGAGTTCGATAGTGACCCGATTGTGGCGAGTAAACGGCGTCGCTGGAAATCATTGCTGACTGCGGCGGAAACAAACGATCGATCGGTCCTTCTGGCACCGGAGTACAATGAGATAATCTCTCTGTGGGAACGGCGATTTGCCAGCGAGCCGACGACATGGGAAACACTTTCACCAGTGAAGTTTGTGTCTTCTGGCGGTGCGACTTTGAAACGTCTGGATGATAGTTCGCTGCTTGCGTCCGATGTCCGTCCTGACGTCGATACGTACACCATCACTGCGCCGACCGCGTTGCGAAAGCTCACAGCATTGCGGCTGGAGGTCCTGACGGATGACAGTCTGCCGATGCGCGGGCCGGGGCGGCAGGACAACGGTAATCTGCATGTGACAGAATTTGAGGCTTCTGTTTTTGATGCTGAGGCCGCTGAACCGACTCGCGTGAAGTTTGGCAAAGCCACCGCTGACTTCGATCAAAACTGCTGGACAAGTTCTCACGCAATTGACGGCAATATCGCGACGGCCTGGGGAATCCATCCTGCGGTTGGCCAATCACACTCGGCGGTTTTTGAACTGGAAACACCTCTTGAATTGAAACGAGGGACTCAAATTGTCGTCGATCTGAAACAGTTGCATGGCAGAGGGCATCTGATCGGACGCTGGAAACTTTCTGCAACAGATTCCGCATCGGCGACAGCAGCCGTTCTGCCGGAACTGGTGCGATCGGCGTTTGAGCTTCCAGATGATCAACGATCCGAAGAACAGCGCGTGGCAATCGCAGCTTATGCCCTGCGGCTCTATGCTGAGCAGCAGCTCAAGGAACTGCCAGCATCGTCTGAGGTCTATGCTGTTTCGACCGGCTACTCACACGGCAGGAAGCTGGATCGTCCGCAAACTCCGAAGACAGTGAATGTGCTGCACCGGGGAGACATTGAAAAGCCAGGTGAGGTGGCTGTGCCTGGAGCGTTATCCGCGATAAGTTCACTGCCTGGTCGGTTTACGCTGCCCGATGCAAACGACGAAGCGTCGCGTCGTGCGGCGTTGGCCGACTGGCTGGCTGCTCGCGACAATCCGCTGACGTGGCGAAGTATCGTGAACCGAGTCTGGTCGCATCATTTCGGACGCGGTCTCTGCGATACGCCGAATGATTTTGGTCGCATGGGCGGCATGCCTTCGCATCCGGAATTGCTTGATTGGCTGGCCGTCTGGTTTCGCGATGACGCACATGGTTCGCTGAAACAGCTCCACCGCCTGATCGTGCTGTCAGAAACGTATCAGCGCCAGACAAATTCAGTGGCGTTATCGGAATGTGATTTTCCTTTGCCGCAATCCGTTGATGTCGACAATCGGTTGCTATGGCGATGGAATCGTCTACGGCTGGACGCGGAATCGTTTCGCGATGCCGTGCTGCAGGTCTCCGGTCGACTGGATCTGACAATGGGAGGTCCAGCCATTCAGCAGTTTACGATGACAACGGGTTCTCAGTTGACACCGAAGCTGCACTATGATGCTTACGACTGGAATTCTTCAGCCGCCGCCAGACGCAGTATCTATCGAGTTGTCTGGCGTGGCATCGCAGATCCGTTTATGGAATCATTGGATTTTCCGGACATGGGACAACTGGCGCCGCAGCGCGGGGATTCAGTGTCGTCCCTGCAGGCTTTGACGTTCTATAACAATGACTTCGTACTGCATCACTGTCAGGTGTTTGCGGACAAGATCATCGCACAGGAAACGACGTTGGACGCACAAGTGTCGGTGGCTTTTCACCGAATCCTGTTGCGACAACCAGACGACGGCGAGCGACTGATGTTTGTTGCGTACTCGGAAAAGCATGGACTCGCGGCCATGTGTCGAGTGTTGTTGAACAGCAATGAATTTCTTTTTGTGGACTGAGGTTGAGATCCCGTCGGCAGGGCGACGGGCGTACAGTACACCCGTCACTCTGCCGACGGGATTCAATTTCCCTATTCCCTATATTGCACATTCCATGACCAATTCACGACGAAACTTCTTGTGGAACATTGGAGGCGGCTTTGGCGGTCTTGCCGTGTCACAGATGCTTGCGCGCGAAACGTTCGCGGAAGAACGCAGCGCGCCTCGGCCGGAATTCAATGGGGGACTGCATCATCCGGCAAAAGTCCGCCGGGTGATTCAACTGTTTATGACGGGCGGCGCAAGTCCGATGGACCTGTTCGACTACAAGCCCGAACTGGAACGACTGCACGGTCAGAAACTCGGCCCTGAAATCAAGCCGGAAGGCTTCACGGCAATGCCGGGGGCGATCCTGAAAAGCCCGTTTGCCTTCAAGCAGTATGGTGACAGCGGTCGCTGGGTCAGCAGTCTGTTTCCACATCAGGCCGAAGTTGTGGATGAGATGGCGTTTTTGATGGCGATGGCGTCCAAGACCAATGTCCACGGTCCGGGGACCTACATGATGAACTCCGGGTTTCAGTTGCCCGGATTTCCGTGCATGGGAGCCTGGCTATCTTATGGTCTGGGGAATCTCACCGACGAACTTCCAACCTTTGTGGTGCTCCCGGACGCCAAGGGACTGCCTTACAACCAGAAGGGCGCATTTTCGTCGGGCTTTCTTCCGGCAGTACATCAGGGGACCATAATCAATGCCAGCGGGAAGAGTCCGGTTCCTGATTTGTTTGCCAACGATCGTTACAAATTTGCAACTCGTGCGGCCGATACAGATGGCTTTGAATTGCTGAGGAAGTTGAATTCCCGTCACTCGGCAGAGAACGCGCTGGATTCGCGACTGGATGCTCGCATCCAGTCGTATGAACTTGCGGCGAAAATGCAGTTGTCGGCTCCGGAAGCTTTCGACGTGTCAAAAGAAAGCGAGACAACTCACAAGGCCTACGGTCTGGACAGCGCAGTGACGGAAGACTTCGGCCGGCGATGCCTGCTGGCTCGGCGTTTGATCGAACGCGGTACTCGGTTTGTGCAGGTCTGGAGCGGTCAACAGGGAGCGACTGAGAATTGGGACAATCACGGCAGTATCTCGAAGGAGTTGCCGCCAATAGCGATGTCCGTGGATCAGCCGATCGCCGCATTGCTGCGAGATTTGAAATCGCGAGGTCTGTTCAAAAACACACTGCTGATCTGGACGACTGAGTTTGGTCGCACTCCGTTCGCTCAGGGCGGTGATGGCCGGGATCATAACGGAGGCTCGTTTGTGACCTGGCTGGCGGGTGCCGGCGTGAAGGCTGGAATCAGCTACGGAAGCAGCGACGACTGGGGCTACAAGGCTATCGAAGGCAGAACCTGGTGCTACGATTTTCACGCCACGGTTCTGCATCTGCTGGGGATCGACCACAAACGTCTGGTCTATCGCCAGAACGGAATCGACCGCCGCTTGACCGACGTGCATGGACATGTGGTGAATGAAGTCCTTGCGTGACTTTACAACTCAGTCAACGCAAACTTTTCGGGACTGAAGCGATAAAGGTGATACCCCGGAAATGCCTTGGCAAGTTCGTCGATCACTGCAGAAGCTTCAGGCAGGCGGCAGACAATGACGTCGCCGGACAGGTCAGGTGGGTTAACGATGTAGCTGAGTTGTGGGTTTGATGTGCCTTCATCGACAAGCACCAAAGCGGGATGGCGAATTTGATCGGATGTCGTTAGCCGGAGAAAGTATTCGAATCGAACTCGCGAGAACGCCTGTTCGCGAAATGCGACGGTGACTCTTGAAGTGCCCCAGAACGTTTCGGCATCGATCCAGTTAGGGATGAGCGATGCGAAGATCAGCGAAGCCAGCCAAACGGTCGTGCATCGAGTTCCAATGTCGTGCCGGAGGATCTGATACGTGACGCGCAATCCTGGTGTAGCCAGCATCAGCAGCAATGGCGCGGTTTCAAAAACGTAGTGCCAATGCATGATACCATCGTACCAATATGGAATGTGGACGGCATGCAGTGTCAGCACGGAACACAGCAACGACAGTGGTCGAGGATCTCTTTTCTCCAGACAGGTTGCTATGGCTGCGATGATGCAGAACATCAGGGCGGCGATCCCAAGTGTCCAACGCAGGCTGTAGACGGTTCGTTGAACGACGTTAGATTCGGATTTGGCAAGCGTCAGATTTTCTGCCCAGTCATCGTAAGCTTTCAGCACTTTGGATTCCGGCAAGGCAGGATCGATGTTGGCGTTGTCGAACCAGTAGCGATGACGCGGCGTCCAGGTGTCTGTGTACAACTGATAGGCTGATTTCATGCAGCTGCCGGTGATGGCATAGTTCATGATCGTCAGCACGACAAATCCTGATATGATGGGGATACCGATGCCTGCAAGGATCTTCATCGGCGACCATGTTACTGCAATGGCTTTTGTCGCGGTTGTCGATGTTGTCGCAAGCTTCCTGCCGGCGAATTGTTGCTGGATCAACGCTGCCAGCAACCAGATTCCGAAGGGAAGAGCAAAACCAGCCGCTGTCATCGGTCTGCCCAGCATCGCAAGTGACAAAGCGACTCCAGCAATTGTGGCATCGGTCACCCGATGATTCTCCATAAGCCTCAGAAACGCCCACAAGAACACTGACAGAGCCATCATCGTGGGGTGATGCGCCAGCAGCAAGTTGCTGAACGAGGCCAAACCAGGACTTACAGCAATCAAAGTTCCGCCGATAAACGCCCATCGCAGTTCGAGCATTCGATACAGGCAACGATGAAAGAACACGCACGCGATTGCACCGGCCAGCCAGTGTCCGAAGTATGGCGCGCCTGTCAGGATTGGCGAGAGTGCAACGAACGGTGTCATCCACACGCCCGTCCACGGGTAGTAGCGACTTGCCGTTGTTGGACGATTGAGAACATGCACCTGATGAAAAAGATCGGGCTGTACCGTCATTGCGGGCCAGGACAAACGACCCGCAAGGAACGTTCTAGCCTGCAACAGATAGCTGAATTCATCATGATAGGCGGGCGGCAGTTCGTAAAATCGGACGCTTGAATTGGTCTCGGCCTGTCCC
>JAYVNW010000277.1:0-3487 GCA_043758225.1 Candidatus Kuenenia sp.
CCTGCCCTGAGTTCGCCGTTTGAACTCGTTGCCGTCTTTTTGCTATACCGCACTCTGTTCTGAAAAGCCAGAGTGATTGCGCCCGACCGCAAATAGCAGACAGGACTGCAGAGTCGCGAGTCATCGTTAAATTAGGATGATGAGGCAATTAGCGAGACATGTATCCGGCCCTCGGCCGGTCGATAAGAGCCGCGCCCTCCCGAAAATCTCGCTCAATGAGTCATGCATCCTGCCACTGCGACAGTCCAACTCACACGATCCAAAAATTTAAGAAACAAGAATCCCCAATGCCCCGCGATTTCCTGAAAGGCACCAAAGAATCCTATGACGTGATCGTGATCGGTAGCGGTCTGGCTGGACTGACGTCGGCCAACATTCTCGCCCGACAGGGGTTGAGTGTACTCCTGCTGGAGCATCATTATCAGTTGGGCGGCATGGCAACATGGTTCAAACGCGCAGGCGGACATATCTTTGATATTTCTCTGCATGGCTTTCCTTACGGCATGATTAAGAGTTGCCGCAAATACTGGTCGCCGGAAATTGCAAACTCCATCGTGCCGCTCACAGGCATACGATTTGAAAACCCGCAGTTCTCTCTGCGGACAACGTTCACTCGTGAAGACTTTACGCGGATCATTATCGAACGCTTCGGCATCGCGCCGGAAACTGTGCAGAAGTTTTTCGACACCGCGCGAAGTATGAATTTCTTTGATGAACAGGCAAAAACAACGCGCGAGTTGTTCGAACAGTTTTTTCCCGGTCGAGACGACGTGGTCCGACTTTTGATGGAACCGATTACGTACGCTAACGGCTCAACGCTGGAAGACCCGGCGATCACATACGGCATCGTTTTTTCAAACTTTATGCAGAAGGGCGTCTATACGTTTGAAGGAGGCACTGACGCGCTTGTGACGAAGATGCGTGAGGAACTTATTCGCAACGGAGTCGATATTCGCATTCGCAGTCTGGTTGAAAAGGTTGAGGTCTCAGTCGATCGAACAGTGACAGGCGTCGTTGTGAATGGACAACAAATCGGATGCAGGGCTGTTGTTTCAAATGCAAACCTTCGATCGACAATCTTCAATCTGGTCGGAGAGCAACATTTCGAGGCCAAATTCATTGAAGATGCCAAAGCCGTGCGACTGAACAACAGTTCGTGCCAAGTCTACATGGCATTGAAACCCGGAGAACGTTTCGACGAAAGCTGCGGTGATTTACTGTTCCATTCAGAGCATTCGGGGTTCGACATCGACGCGATGCTCAGCCGAAACGTAAGTAGCCGCACGTTCAGCTTCTACTATCCTTCAACACGCCCCGGCAGCAATCGCTGGCTTGTCGTTTCATCAACCAATGCACACTATCGCGACTGGGCAGATCTGCCGGAAGCTGAATACGAAGCAGCAAAGAAAGACCTCATAGAATCAACCCTCGATTGCCTGGAAACCTACGTCCCCGACATTCGACAGAAGCTGGACCATGTTGAAGCTGCGACACCCCGCACTTTCGAACACTACACGCGACATCTTGCAGGATCGTCATTTGGAACGAAATTTGAGGGCTTGCAGGTCAGTCGGGATCTGCCGCAACAAATCGCAGGTTTGTACCATGCCGGTAGCGTCGGAATCATCATGTCAGGCTGGCTTGGTGCTTTAAACTACGGTGTCATCGTGAGCAATGACGTTGATAAATATCTAACACTATCGCAAAAGTAACAACTATCGCAAATGTAACACTGATATTTAACGAGCGTCAAGTACGCCCATTTCCTGGCCATTTACCGGATCAAGTCGTTTAACTTCGACAAGTCTCCATTCGCTGCCCACGAGTTTCCAAACAGTCTGCCAGCGAGTGAAGACGCGAGCCAGCATGTCGCCGTGAATCACTTTCAGCGTTCCATTGGCACGGAGTTGTGCGTCGGCTGTGTGGCCATCATCGCGGACTGTGACTTCCAGATCTTTGATATGGAAATCTTTGGACAGCGTTACCTTTTCAAGTCCCTGAGCAGCGGTTTCGCGCAATCCAGCTGACTCGTCTGCAATGCAATGATCGATTGCGGCCTGATTTCGCTCACGAAACGCCTCCAGCATCGTCTGTAGCTGCGATTCAACTTCTTCACCGGGCGTGACGACTGCGGATTCTACGAAATACAATCCCACTGCCGCCAGGAGACAAACGATGGACATCGAACGTCCCTTCGGTGCTCCTGAAATCATTGCGACTACCGCCGCGCCACCAAGAATGAGCAACAGTGGCCACGGGTTTTCAGTGAACCATGACATGAGGAATCTCCTTTATCTCGGAACGCGTTGTCGTTTCATATAGGAAACAATTTCCCGCTCCATTTCGTCTGGCAATTTTCCAAAAGCGTCCTGGAATTCCTGAGTTCGTTGTTCCGCGGTCAGACCAACCATCGGTTTCCGTGTCGCGATGCCCTGTAAATACTTCTGCATCCCGATCTGTTCTTCACGAAACAGATAGTGTGTCAAGGCCCAGGCTTTAGCATATGCAAGCGGCATTTCCTCGACATTCTGAATTGCCGTGTCCGATTCAATCAAGCTTTTCAAACCACCGGAAATTCGGTTGTCCTGCACGAGCTTCATGAATGTCGGATGATGTCGAGGATTCACGAGTCCAGGGCGACTCAACAGCAGTGAAGATCGCGAAACTCCGGATTCGAAGTACATCGCCAATCCCTCTGAGAGCCACAGCGGATTATCGGCCATCCGAACCTGCAGTCCGGAATTAAATGCCAGTTGATGAACAGCTTCATGAACCACAGTGGCAACCTGCAATGGCTTCTCCGCCAACCGCTTGCGAATTGAAGTGGCTGAGCGAATCGATCGGTCTCCCGTCAGATCCAGCAATAAAGTCTGATTGTCGGAAACAGAGAAATACCCAGGCGTATCTTCAAACGAGATTTCCGGATGCTGTTTTTTTGCAAACACCTGAAAGTCTGACGGGTTGGCAAAAATCACGATCGGAAGTTTCCTAGCAGGCTCGTTTACCACAACCTTGAGTTCACCCATGAAGCGGTAATACTGATCAAAAACGGATTCCAGCAGCTTGCCGCTGAACTCGACATATTCGGTCGCGGAGTTCGAACAAAGAATGTAGTGTTCTGTTTCTGTGATCTCAAATTCATCCGAGACCTGCGACACTAGATCGATCACTGATTCCGAAGACGTCAACGGTACAAAAATATATTCGGCGTCGTCCCGTGACGTGATCTGTTTTGCAGAAATCTGGTGAAGCTTTCCGTTGCGCTCTTCCAGCAGAACGGCGATGCCTGGTATCTCGGCAATGATCCGACCGGTAAGAACAGCAGGAGTCGAATCGCCTGCCTTGATTTTCCATGTCGAATCGTCAGCAACACATGGACGCGATTCGCCCAGCAACACAATTAGAATGGCTATGATTGAAAGGCGCAAGGTCATCGAATGCCCTGTGTGTCAGCGGCGAAGATCTTTCCCGTCGGCGGAGCGACGGG
>JAYVNW010000278.1:0-3070 GCA_043758225.1 Candidatus Kuenenia sp.
TGAAAAGTCAGAAAATCGAGCATCCGCGAATGTGGCAAACAGTGGTGTGGAAAAATCGACCTGGCCGAGCATGGCATAGTCCTTCACCTCCGCTTCGTCGAGCTTTAGTTCTGGTGGCAGCAGACTCTTTAATGAATTCGCCATCTCGACCGACTTCACTGCGAGCACAACAACGCCATCACGTTTCAGGACATCCTGAAGCGAGGTTGCCAGATGCTCAGGAACCGATTCTGTCACGAACACCAATCGGATTTCAGACGCCGCTGGCAAAGCGACACCATCGACGCTCAGCAGATCGAAAACGTCGATCGGGTCCGTTTCATTGCCATCGAGCGCGCGTTGCAGGTAGTACCGCATGGCGTCGGCGTCGTTTGTATCGGTAGACCCTGCGTGAGCAACGTGGATGACTCCCCGTTCATCGATCGGCAAATCGACAACGTTATCAAAGGGGTTTGGGTCACCATTCAATTGGATTCCGACAATCTGAGGCTGACCATCGGCAGCGTCTGGAATCGAAAATGTCCGCCGTTGTCCGCTTCCGACTTCTGCTGTCACCGGCGAACCGACTGGCTGACCTGCTACGTCGAACGTCTGGAGCCCGTATTTGGTCATCGCTGCATCGCCAGAGTTCGTAACGCGTACGCGGATTCTTCCTGATCGGCTGTCTTCAATGAGACTCAACCCTGCGTTGCCCAACTGTTCCGGCTTGACGATATGCAGATCGAGTTTAACTGAATCTGGCCACTTGCCGGATCGTAATTCGTCCAGAGAACTGCCCTGCTGAAAATCAGTGATCAGTACAACGCGTCGTTCATCCACGGAGTCTGATTTTGATGTTTCACGCGAAACTTCTTCAGCGGTCTCCAGGAGTGCATTTGCTGTTTTCGTAGAAAGCCAATCGGGTTCATAGGCTTCCAGGGCACGATCGATCAAGGCCGGGCGATTCCCCGGTTCGGTGGTCTTCCATTCTTCAGCAGCAATCAGCTTTCGCATCGATTCGGAAAACACTGCCATGCTGAGTGTGTCGTCTGCATCAAGATCGTTGGCAACCATCTTGATTTCGGCCGCAACAGCTTCCCGAAGTCCATCGCGCCGCATACTCGCGCTGCCATCGATAAGCATGGCGATGCGAACTGAGCTGCTGGTCGCCGCCGTCTTATCAATCGCTCTGCGCTGGAAGGGGCGAGCGAATGCCAAGGCGATCAATACAATGGCCAGCATTCTCAGCAGCATTAACGGCCAGTGTTCGATTTTGGATCGCTTTGTTGTTTTAGGTAGAGTTGGTGTTAGGAAGCGAACGACGCTGAATGGCATCTGCACTTCCGGGGTGCGGCGAAGCATGTGCAATACGAACGGAACGCCAACCAGCAATCCTCCAGCGACAGCAAAGACGGGAGCGAGCAGTTCAAACATGCTGATGTTCCTAGGCCGGACGCAGCGATCTCAGAAATTCCAACGTGCGTCGAAAGTCTTCAGGGAATGGTGCTTCAAATTGCATGTCTTTTCCACTCACTGGATGCCGAATTGTCAAACGAAATGCGTGAAGTGCCTGACGAGCGATGAGTACGTCGTTGTCGGTATTTGTAGATTCCGGCGGCAATCCTGAAGTGTCTGCGTTGGCAAGAATTTGCGGACGGCGTTTTGAACCGGCAACGGATTTGAGGATTTCGGTCCTGCTGAATGTAGACTGACCGATATACATACGATCCGCCACTATGGGCGTCATGATGTGCAGCATGTGGATTCGCAACTGATGTGTTCGTCCGGTTTGCGGATGCAGCTCCATCAATGCATAGCTGCCGAAATCTTCACCCGTGCGATAAAACGTGACGGCTTCGCGGGCGTTGCCTCCCTCGGGGCACACCATCATTTTTTCCCGGACGCGTTGGTGAGGACAAACAAATGTCCGGATAAAGTCGGAGGCTAGTTCCGGAACGCCGCGTACAATTGCACGGTACTCTTTTTTGACTTCGCGGCGTTCAAACTGACTGCTGATTTTCTGGTGAACCTGATTGTCTTTGGCGATCAGTATCACGCCAGTCGTATCGCGGTCCAGACGATGCACGATGCCTGGTCGATGCCGGCCGGCCACATCACTCAGCGTATCGAAATGAAACTGCAACGCGCTGGCGAGAGTGCCATTGGAGTTGCCTCGTCCTGGATGCACCACCATATTCGCTTGTTTGTTCACGACAACGATGGCGTCATCTTCGTACAGAACATCCAGCGGCAGGTTCTCTGCGACGATGTGCGATTCCTCTGCATCTGGCAATTGAATCCAGATTCGATCGTTCACACGAAGGCGGCGGGACGGCTTGGTCGGGAGTCCATTTAACTGAACTCCACCTGCCTCGATCGCGCGCTGCAACTGTGCTCGGCTATGATTGGGGAACAATCGAGTCAGATAGTGATCCAGCCGCCAGCCATGTGCGCGCGCTTCGACTGTGATATCGATGGGCTCATCGGAATCCACAAGATCCTCTGCCGACAGCGGATACAAGTCACCGCTGTCGTGTACGATCGGACCTTCTTCGTCCGATATCATTCGCTGGATTTTTCAGGTGCCGGGGCATCAGCAGCTGAAGCATCTTTCGCGGCAGGAGCTGCGTCGCCAGCAGGTGCTGCATCGGTCTTGGGAGCATCGGATGCTGGCGTTGCCGAAGTATCCGGGGTTGCTGGAGCATCAGCGGGCTTTTCCTCGGACGATTTTTCTGCATCAGATGCAGCGTCGTTTTTGGGCTCCCCTGACGGAGTTGAATCTGTCGCTGCAGGGCTTAGGTTTGGCAAACCCAGATTCTCCAATGATGGAAAAGTTGGCATCGCAGGAACCTGCCCCGGCATGCCATCCTGAGGCATCAATAAATCATCATCTGGCTTTGGATTCTGATTGCTGAACCAGGCATAGAATTTGCGGCTATCATCTGAGGCCAGTCGCTTGATACGTGCCTCAGCAATTGCTTTAAATGTTTTGGAATCGGGGAATGCTTTGAGGACTCGCTGCCATGCTTCCAAAGCGGCGTTCATTGAGCTGTCAGAGCCATCGCAGCGACATTCAGCGACGCGTGCCAGC
>JAYVNW010000279.1:0-1794 GCA_043758225.1 Candidatus Kuenenia sp.
GCACCGGCAACGGAACGACTTTCAACGGGTGAATATCGCGAGTTGTCCATGGCGGACATTGAACAGGAACATATTCTCGCGACGCTGGAACATACGGGCTGGAATAAGTCCAAAGCATCGCAAATCCTTGGCATCGAACGTTCCACACTTGATCGAAAACTCAAACGCTATCACGTTCCTAAACCACTGACCGATTGATTCTCGCAAAGCAGGTTTAGATGGCCATCAAGTTCCGTTGCCCGCATTGTGAGCAGTTGCTCGGCATCTCCACGACTAAAGCCGGCACGATCGTCGATTGTCCAGCCTGCGGTCGATCCGTGAATGTCCCGACCGAAGGCGGTGTCGCAAAGAGAACGGAACCAAAACAGCAATCAAATAAAGACGCAGAGCTTCTCAATGCACTACTGGAATTGTCAGCACTCGGTGGTCAGACGACCATAGACGTCGGGCCTCCTCCAATTTCAACCGCTATTCCGCGTGAACGTAAATTTCCTATTCTGCGACCATCGTCCCCCCAGCCGGGTTCGAGCACAGGCACTGATCGCGACACGATGCGAATCGTCCCGCTCGCAAACGCTTCCGCCAATCCAGTCGCCGGTTTGCAACAAAAGGACCTTCACTCAGAATTGTTGGGGATGGCTCACTTCGAGAACGCCGAGCCAATGTTACTTGATGAACGACTGGAAAACGTTACGCTTGATTTGAATCAAGCGGACGACGTACCAGTTTCGACTTCAAAAATTAGACGTGGTTCGCACGATCTGAATTCCGCACTTCAGGAACTGGTGGACGTTACCGATACTGCTCCGTCATCACCAATGCGATCTCAGAAAGTGATTCTGGAAGCGACTCCGAAGCGATCCCCCTTCCTGCCGCTCATGTTCGCGTTGCCGGCATTTGCAATTGGATTATTGCTCGGAACATTTTGGAAATCGCATGGTCCGCAAAGCACTTCAGAACCCACTACGAACGGCGGCGATGCCATTCCTGCAGCAACGGCTCCAGCATCAAAAATGGGCGAGAGACAAATCAACGGCATCGTCAGCTATGTTGATGATTCCGGAAGTAAGATTGCGGACGCCGGTGCCGTTGTGCTGTTGCTTCCGACGGAGAACACAACACGCTTGCGGCTCGACGCTCGCCCGCTGCGTGAAGCCTCTGATTCAAAGGCTCGTCAGGCAGTAGAAGCCGCATTGAAAATACTGGGAGGCTCTGTCTATCAAACCGACAGCAGCGGGCAATGGAATGCCAAGGAGTCTGCGAACACAGCCTTCAGCGTGATCGTCATCTCGCGTCACCGTTCGAGAACCGAAAGCCAGCCAGTCCCCGCCAATGCCCTCGAATCGCTCAGCAACTGGCTTGATTCTCCGCTTCACATTGTTGGCCGTCTGGCAGTACAGCAGACCGTCGTGCCGCCAGCATCTGACAAGGATCCGAACCCAGCACCGCTGCAGATTGAGTTCGTGCGCGGTCATTAGACCGTCATAATAACCAGGGATGCGCGCCACCGGTAACTGTTTTCGAAAGCATGTCCATGTCTCTAAGTATGATCCAGTGGATCCCAACGTTACTGGTTCTGGTAACACTTAACATCGGCATGGCCTCAGAGCCAGTCGTATACGAATTGCATTCGTCTCGGCAGGCTTCAGCTACGACTGTTCGAGTCCTCTTACCTGATATCGCCCCAATGGACGACGAATCCCGACGGCAAGTCATCTACGTTCTGCCTGTGGAAGCTGGCGACGCAACTCAATGGGGAGATGCCCTCGCGGAGATTCAAAAGCACGATCTGCA
>JAYVNW010000280.1:0-3355 GCA_043758225.1 Candidatus Kuenenia sp.
GATCCTGCTCCCAAACTTGAAGAACAATGCCGGAGTCACCAATTGATCGAGCACTGTCGATGTCAACATTCCCCCGAACACAACCAGCGCCAGTGGATAGAGAATCTCCTTACCAGTTTGTCCCGCACCAAACAGCAGCGGCAGTAACCCGATAAAACTGGTTGCGGCGGTCATCATCACCGGGGCCAGCCGTTCCAGACTGCCGCGAATGATCATTGCTTCTCCGAACACTTCGCCTTCGTGCTGCATCAGGTGCATGTAGTGCGAGATCATCATGATGCCGTTGCGACTCACAATCCCGATCAGCGTGATAAAGCCAACCCAGTGAGCCACAGTCAGGCTTGTGGCGCTGATCCAGATACGAGGCACCTCCCACCATGCGGCTCCCTGCAGTGCCTCCGCCGATGGCTGATTGACGATCAAGAGCGTAATGATCGACCCCATCGCAGCCAGTGGGATGTTGACAAGGACCTGCAAGGCCGCTCGCCATGATTCAAGGCAGCGAGTCAGCAGCATGAACACGCCGATAATCGACAGACTTCCCAAAACCAGCAGTCGAAAATTGGCCTGTTGCTGAGCTTCGAACTGACCGCCGTATTCGATGTGGTAGTTGCCCGGGAGTGCTCGCAGGCGATCTTCGATTGGCAGCGCGAGCCGACGAATTTCATCGACAACTCCAGCCAGATCGCGACCGTGAACGTTGCAGAAGACGACAATCCGGCGCTGTACATGTTCGCGGTTCAGCGTGTTGGGGCCGGTCGTGTCGAGTACATCGGCGACCTCCCCCAGCGACACCTGCCGCCCGGACGGCGTCTCCAGAATCGTCTGTTGAATCACATCCGGATCATTCCTCGACGCTTCGTCGTACCAAACGACAAGGCCGAAGTACCGATCGTCATCAAGAACCTGCGAGACAACACGCCCTTTGTACGCAGTTTCCAACAGCGTTGCCACATCACCCGGCGCCAATCCGTAGCGAGCCGCATCTTCGCGGCGGACCTGCAATCGTACCTGCGAAACCTCGACTTGTGGTTCCATTTGCAGATCCACAACGCCTCGAACCTGACTCATCGCTGTGTACACATCCTGACTGGCATTCCGCAATTCCCGCAGATCGCTGCCGAAGACTTTGACGGCAATCTGAGCTCGCACACCCGACATGATATGGTCCAGTCGATGCGAAATTGGCTGCCCGATGTTGGCCTTGATGCCAGGAATCAGCGTCACTTTGTCCCGGACGTCCGCAAGGACCTGTTCACGCGGTCGACCGACAGTTTCAAAGCCCCACAGGTGTGCGATCGGAATGAGCCGCAGTGCTGCTGCACGCCATCCATCGCGAGGACGCTGATGTTCCTGCACGCGAACATCAATTTCCGATGAATTCACGCCCTCGGCATGTTCATCCAGCTCTGCGCGTCCGGTGCGCCGTGAGACGGACAGGACTTCAGGAATTTCCAGCAACAGCATTTCAGCACGCTCGGCAAGACGCTGGCTTTCGTCCAGGCTGGTGCCGGGTTCTGCCTGAAAGCTGATGGTAAACGTGCCCTCATTGAATGGCGGCAGAAATTCGCCACCCATCCAGAACAAGGACAACATCGAGATTGTGACCAGCACCAGGGTTGAACCGAGCACAAGGTTCGCGTGACGCAGCGTCCAGCGTAACAGGACGCTGGTAACGCCCTTCAGACGGCGCAGCAGGAACGGATCGCCCTTGTCGTCCAGAAACCTGGCGTTCGGCAGGAGGTACGACGCAAGCACAGGAGTGACAGTCAAAGAAACGGCCAGCGACGCCAGCAGGGAAGTCATATACGCAATACCCAGCGGCGCGAACATGCGGCCTTCCAGACCGGCCATCGAGAACAGTGGAAAGACAACCAGCACGACGATCAGCGTTGCGTAGACAATCGAATTTCGGACTTCACAGGAAGCGTCGTAGATGACTTTTAACGCATCCTCCGGCACCGGCTTCTGACGATTCTCCTTCAATCGACGGTAGATGTTTTCGATATCAACAATCGAATCATCGACCAGATCCCCGATGGCAACGGCGATCCCGCCGAGCGTCATCGTGTTGATGGAAATGCCGAACCAGCGAAAGATCAGGACCGTCAGCAGGATGGAGAGGGGCATGGCAGTCAGTGAACTGACACTGGTGCGAAAATTCCACATGAATAGGAATAGCACGACCACGACCCACAACGCTCCGTCTCGGACGGCTTCGACCACGTTGGCCACAGCCGCTTCGATGAAATCCGCCTGCTTGAAAATGCGTTGCTCAATGACGACTCCGTCAGGCAGATCTCGCTGCAGTTCGGCCAGTACGTCCTCAATCTGCGCGTCGAGTTTCAACGTATCCGCGTTCGGCTGCTTTTGAATGGCAAGAATGACGGCAGACCCGCCGCTGACACTGGCCGGGATGCTGATCGCCTTGGCATTTCCCGCTCGCTCCTCAGCCCCGTTGCTCGCCTTCTCCGCTTCTTCTTTCACCAGCACGCTGCCATCGCCGCGTTTCACCGGGCCGCCAAAGCGCACATCGGCCACTTCCTTAATCAGCACCGCACGCTGTGTTCGCCACACGATGGGCGTATTCTCAATTTCGTCCAGTGTCAAGCTCTGCCCGCTGATACGAATTAGTGATTCGCGAGGTGAACGCACCATGATGCCGCCGCCCGCCAGAACGTTGGCTTTTTGCGCGGCTTCGGTCAACTGCTGCAGCGTGATATTCTGAGCCGCAAGGCGCGCTGGTGAAGTGATGATTTGATACTGCTTCAGAGTCCCGCCCATGACGGTCACCTGGGAGACACCTTCCACTGCCAACAAGCGATTTCGGACCGTGAATTCTCCGAGCGTCCGGAGTTCCATGTTTTGCGTTTCGGCCGCAGTGGCGTCGATTGGCTGATGGGTCGACCGCAGCCCCAGCAGCATGATTTCACCCATGATCGATGAGATCGGAGCCATCACTGGATTGACGTCGCCGGGAAGGCGTTCACGAGCAATCTGCATCTTCTCGGCAACAATTTGCCGGTCGCGATAAATGTCGGTTCCCCAGTCGAACTCGACCCAGACAATGGAGAGTCCGATGCCGGATGCGGAACGAACTCGCTGAACTCCGGTCGCACCATTGAGCAGATACTCGATTGGTCGAGTGACCAGCACTTCGACTTCTTCCGGTGCCAGGCCAGCCGCTTCGGTCATGATGGTGACTGTCGGACGATTCAAATCCGGAAAGACGTCGACCGGCATTTCGGTCAGCTGGTAACCGCCATAAACCATGATCAGCGCAGCGGCAATCAGGACGAGAGCTCGATTTTTTAGTGAAAAAGCGATGATGGCGTTCAGCATGGTTCACTCAGCT
>JAYVNW010000281.1:0-4961 GCA_043758225.1 Candidatus Kuenenia sp.
AGGTCGGTGATGACAAGGTCCGCCATTTCTTTGCGTTCCAGCAGCAGATGCATGGATTGCTTGAGGCGGTCTTTGGGAAGGCGGTCCGGTTCATAAGTCCACATGAATCGCAGCGCCTGCATGACGGCGTATGTTTCGCTGAACGGCAGTTTGATTTCTTTGCCGTCCTTATGGATTGCCGTCTTGCTGAGGATCTTGACTTCTTCCAGTTTCGCCAATCCTGGTTCACCGGCGATCATCATATAGCCGGCCATGACGCCTTCGATACCCAAACGGAAATCGGCATCCAGTGTCACGATTTTTTGTTCGAGGATGGCGGCATCTTCTGGCTTACCGCAAATGCCAGCCAACATGCCATAAAAACCAATGCGAGTGACTGGCGTCCTGGAATCCTGTAACCAGCCAATAATTTTTTCACGCGGCAGTTGATCTTTAAGAGGCACGATGATTTCATACGGCGCTGATGCAAATTCGGCAAATGCATCGTTGGAAACAAGCAGGTCCTGGTTTTCAAAGTAGGGCAGGAAATAAAGCAGGCGTTCAGACTGTGCCTTGAGATCCTTAACCGACGGCGGCATTTTTGAAAGATATGTCCATGAGACCTCGGTGATTTCGGCTGGAACATGCCAATCTTCCAATCGGTCGTCTGGCCCCATCAGAGAATATGAACTCGCATCGCTGCCCGCGATATACTGCGGCATCACAATAACCTGGCCAACTTTGAAACGATCATCTTTTGAAAAGGCCACGTCCAGAATTTCAAAACTGGACGAGCCGCCTCGTAAATTGGCACCTTTTTCACCAGACAGCCATTTGCCTCGGAGTAAGTGGTCACACTGTCCAATCTGCTCGGACAGCATCAATGCCGGAGCATCGCAGAAAGGACAAACGCACGCACCATCAGCGCGGTTGCCTGAATTCACGGAGCTCACGATTGCCGCGATGGCAACGACCAGAGTTGTAAAAAATGTTCCTGTTTTCATGGCAAATGTCCTGAATTCAAGGTTCCAAACTTCTACGGGAGGCGTTCGTATTTTACTCAACAAAGTTCTATTTGACGGCCAAAACATCCAATGAACCTTGCCTTCTCAGTGTTTTTGCAGAAGTAAGCCGCCATAAGTTCTCTCGTTCAGCGGCTTGCCGTTCAACAAATTATGCTCGATAACTCCAGCCTTCCGGATTATGAGTAAGATCAGGACTAAGAGTATGAGTGGGCAAGCACTGTGACGGCACCGCTTAATTGAAACTCAGACAAGTATGTCCACGGAACTGGAATCTGACCCTCTATGCCAATCGCAAATCGCTACCAGATGCCCGACCTTTCGGTGCAGCTTACGGATGAACTCATCATGCAGCATATCGAACGTGGCAGTCGCGTCATCGACCTTGGCTGTGGTGATGGACGGCTCATGCAGCGACTGCGTGACGAAATGGGCTGCACGGCAATGGGCGTGGAAGTTGAACATGCCAATATTGTATCCGTCATCCATCGCGGCCTGCCGGCGATTGAAGCAGACCTGAACGAAGGCCTGGTGGATGTCCCCAACGACAGCTTCGACTACGCAGTGCTCAGCCAGACTCTGCAGCAGGTTCGACATCCTAAGAAGCTGCTGTTGGAAATGTTGCGAGTGGCTCATCGCGCATTGATTGTCGTGCCGAATTTCGGACACTGGAGAGTGCGACTGGAAGTTCTGCGTCGCGGCAGAACTCCGATCACTCAGGCTTTGCCCTATGAATGGTATGAAACGCCTAATGTGCACTTCATGTCGATGAAAGATTTTCGAGATCTCATGGACGGAATTGGTTTGAGGATCGTCAAAGAAAGCCCGATTGTGCGTGGACGTTCAGTCGATCGGCTGCTGGGAGCAAATTTGCGGGCGGATAGTGCGTTCTACCTCTTGGAGCGCGATCCCGAAAAGTCCGTGCCGCACTGATGTGTGGGCAGTAAATCGACAACCTGCACGCCGAAATCGGCAAAAACTGCCGGTCATTGGCTCGGACAGCCATATTCGGCGGATTTCGCGACATTTCAGTCGCTGCGATTCCAGATTACGGCGTGTCAAGAGCAGCTCATCTTGACCATGAAGCGTCGCAGTGGTTACCGTTCGGCGTTATTCCCGGAGGTTTTGCGCACCATGGATGGTCTGCGACTTCGGAAGCACACGCCCTCAAACGGCGGGCTCAATGCATGGATGTTCGACGTGCCATAGTGCTGATGCTGCTGACTGCAAGCTGCCAATTGGTGGTTGCGCAAAGCGATTCTGCATTGCCCGAACATGCAGGCGCATTGCGGAATGCAGCGAAGCTGCTGGTCCTTGTTGATGGCCGAATTGTGACGGGACAGATTACACCCCGACCGGATGGCTACGACGTTCAAGTGGACGGCGGGCGAATGTACATTGATTCCAATCGCGTACGGTTCGAAGCCAAGAGCCTGCCCGATGCGTATGATCTTATGCGAGAATCAATTCCGGAACTCACACCAACAAATCATATGGATCTCGCGCGTTGGTGTCTGGAAAACAAACTTCACACGCAAGCTCGTCGCGAAGTTCTCGACGCGCTGCATCTGGATCCAAATCGCGAAGACGCCAAACGCATGCTTCGAGCACTGGAACATGTTGGCGAAGAATCGAAGATAACCAAACTGGGATCTGGACTGACCGAATATCCATCACTCTCACAGATTCCGCGTCCGGCAATCGACACGCGGTCATTGGCGGGACTCAGCCGATCGGTCGCTCATGGGTTTGTTCGCGACGTCCAACCGCTGATGATGAATAAATGTGCAAACTCAGGATGTCACGGCACTGGCACCAAGACCCAATTTCAGTTGACGTCTGCACATCGCGGTTCGACCCCGGCCATTGCCGAACGCAACCTTGCGGCGGTGTTGAAGCAGATGGATTTTTCTCAACCGACAACAAGCCCTTTCTTACGCATTGGCAGTGAGGCTCACGGCAATATGGCGGCCAGCGCCTTTCCGGGACGTTCCGGCGCGGCTCAGATCCGCATGCTGCAGGCATGGGTGATGCTGGCCGCGAACGATATTGCACCGCAGGCAGCATTGGTCGCTGACACGCGGCCCTTGAAGAAATCCCCGGCCGCATCGAGCATTCAACAGGTATCTGCAACCAGCGAAAACTCGGCAAAATCGAATTCCATGCGGGCCGTGCACGGCCGCGTAGAAAATCCACATGCTCGAACACTAACGACAGACGATACCGACGGACAATTTCTTCTGGAAGCGAAATACGCGAATCGCAAGGACGCATTTTCGCCAGATGAATTCAATCATCGTTATCGCGGCAGTTCCAACACACCGGTCTCAGTTCAATCAGCTTTGACAACACAACAATTCGATTCACCTGAAAATGAAAACATCGACGCTCAAATTCCCTGAGCAGATATAAATAGCGAAATATGCGGCCTAAAGCAGCCAGTGTTTCGAAAGGAAATTACCCATGGCCAGCAAACTCATTGTACTCACGGTCACAGCGACGCTGTTCTTTGGAGCGGGTTGTTCAAAGAATCGCGGCTGGCTTTCGCGCAATGACTATTCGGAAATGCAGGATCCATTTATGGAACCTGACAGCGCCGTTGCGAAATCGTCCGGCAAAACATCCACCGCCTCCGGCCGTGCTGCGCTGGACGATTCCGAACCAGCGATGGCCGAGGGGCGTGCCCGGGTTTCCGGTCCGAAACCGATTCGGCAGACAGCCGCAGCGACCTCCAGGACCGATAGTGGTCGGCGAGTTTCACCTGCCAGCTATCCAGACGAAGTTGCGAGTGATGAAATGGCATCAACCGGTGCGGACACTGCAAAAGCGTCCGGTGTCAGGTCATATTCCGGTCCGGCATTGTCCGATTTTCTGCAGAAGAAAAAAGCCTCTGCACGCGAAGCCGCAACCCGTGTTGAAGATCTTCCAGCGCGGACTGTTTCGTCGGCTGCTGCTGCAGCCCGGGAAGCAATGAATCCAGCGGCCACGAAAGCAGCTCTGCCTGACATGAATCCGGAAGCGGAAAATTTCCACAATTTCCTATCTGATACAAAAGCGGATGTCGAGAGCACCTCGCAGAAAGTGAAACAACAAGGCACCGATACCCAAAATGAGGCGCGAGACTTTCTGTCTGCCGCTGAACAAATGAAGAACGAATGGTCAACCTCTGCTAACTCCGCCCGTGGTTCAATCACAGAAGCACCGACGGCAGCAAAGGAAAAGGCGGGAACTGTATTTGAGCAGGCGCGACAGGCAACTCGCGAAATGGCCGATTCGATGCTCACGCCGGAATTTGACAATGGCGGCAGTGACGTGGCGGAGCCCTTGATTCAGCGTCCAAAAACAGCCACAGGTGGTTCAACGCTTTCGAAGGCGAAAGCACCGGCGGAAAACAATTTTTCTGCCGACGAAAACCCTTTCGCTGATTCATTCGAAGAGTTTCATTCCAGTGGTTCCGGAGTCAGCAGTGCCAGCACATCACGAAATCCCGCGACAAAGCCCGTCGTAAAATCCAGGTCATCCAAAAGTTCGATTGACGATGATTTTCAGATGGACACAGGCTGGAAGCCAGCCAACATGACTCGTCCGTAGACAACGCACTACGCTTTGAAAATTTTCTCGCGTCCATCCGGCACATTCTTTGTCGCGTTGCGTGTATCAAGCACCATATTTGAATGCTTGACGATGTGTGCGTAGTCAAACGCCGTGTGATCCGTTGAGATCAACGCACAATCCTGCGACGCCAGAAACTCGGCCGTAAGTTCTGTACTCTTCATCGGCGGCAAATGATAGTGTCGCATCTTCGGCAGCGAAGGTACGTGTGGATCGCTGTAGGTCAGCACCGCACCGCGTTCCATGAGCAGTTCCATCAATTCGAATGACGGACTTTCGCGTGGGTCATCGACATCCTTCTTGTAGGCCATTCCCAACAGACAAATCCTGCTGCCTTTGATCGGCTTG
>JAYVNW010000282.1:0-2205 GCA_043758225.1 Candidatus Kuenenia sp.
GGAGAATTGATCACGGTCTCCACGCGCAGAACCAGACCAAATTTGTCATACATTTTGATCCAGTTCTCTTTCGGCGACGGCTTCGCCGAATTCTTCAAACCGTCACTCGATGCTTCACTCGAGCACCGGGTTCACGTTTCTTCTTGCAGTCGGTGAGAACCTCGCCGAGAAAATTCCCGGTCAGCTTCCGGCCCAGAAACGTTAAAATATCGCTCGCTGAGAAATTCACCACGGCATGATCCAGGAGCCGTGGATAAAAGTCCCTCAACTTCGAGCGATCCTTGAAGATCACGTCCCTGGCATATTCTGCCTGTTCGGTGACCCAGTAGTAATCCTTTCCATGCAACCAGCCGCCTTTGTCGATATGCGGATTGACCAGGCGCGCCCACTTCGACAGTTGCTTCACCCAGTTGAGCTGAGCGAACTGATCCGCAATTTGCTGAGCCTGCTGTGGATCATCCAGCTGAGTGAACGCATTGTCCCGCTGGACAAAGCCCATTTTCCGTCTGAGTGTCGTCCACCCAGGAATTCAGCTCTCCTTCGTTGTGAAACGGCAAATAAGGGCGCGCTCAGGAATAAGTTACCGAATTTTGTATTGCATGGAATGATAGTATTCGTGGATGCTTCGTCCTATGTCGGAAGCATCGGTCGTCGAATGGATTCGGGAAAAGTATGCAGCCATTGCCAGCGACCTTGATGAGCGAGGGCGAAGGCGGTGGGCTGCGGCTGAATCGCGATCCTTGGGATGGGGTGGAATTACGGCAGTGGTCCTGGCCACGGGGATTTCGGATCGCACGATTCGAACGGGAATCAAAGAACTTGACGATTTTGGGGCTGCTCCGGCGAATCGGCAGCGGCAGCCTGGTGCTGGGCGTAGAACTCGGGAAGTTGAGCAGCCCGGATTGGCGGATGCCTTGGAAGGACTGGTCGAATCGGGAACTCGAGGTGATCCAATGTCGCCGCTCCGGTGGACCTGTAAGAGTACTCGCACCTTGGCTGATGAACTGCAACGGCAGGGATTTCTGGTGAGCTGCAACACTGTGGGGCAACTCCTTCGGGCGCGCGGTTTCAGCCTCCAGGCCAATCGCAAGACGGTCGAAGGGAAACAGCACGAAGACCGAGATGCTCAGTTCACTCATATCAATCGCCGGGTGAAAGCCTGTCAGCGGGGCGGACAGCCAGCCATTTCCGTGGATACGAAAAAGAAAGAACCGCTGGGAAACATGAAGAATGCGGGGCGAACCTATCGCCGCAAGGGCGACCCGATCCGTGTGAAGACACACGATTTTCCGGACAAAGCCCTGGGCAAAGCCGTGCCTTACGGCGTGTACGACATTGCCAACAATGAGGCAGGTGTGTCGGTGGGAATCAGTCACGATACAGCCGAATTTGCCGTATCTGCGATTCGACGCTGGTGGCAGGAAATGGGACGACGACGGTATCCGAAGGCGAAGCGACTGCTGGTCACCGCTGACTGTGGCGGCTCGAACAGTCCCCGGACTCGGTTGTGGAGATGGATGCTGCAGCAGTTCGCCGATGAGACGGGGCTGACAATTGAATTGTGTCATTATCCACCTGGGACCAGTAAATGGAATAAGATCGAACACCGACTGTTCTGCCATATCACAAGGAACTGGCAGGGAGTTCCTCTGGAGACTCATGAGATCGTCGTTCAACTGATCGGTGCGACCAAAACTGATAAAGGTCTCGAAGTTCACGCATGGCTGGATGAAGCCACATACGAAAAGTCTCGCAAAGTCTCCAATGCTGACTTGGCGACCGTGCGAATCAAACGTAACAAGTTTCACGGTGAATGGAATTATGAAATCATTCCCCGTAAATTAGGTTACAAATAAAATTCAGTAATTAATTGTTGAGCGCGGCCTTACTGATGCTGAGCGACAGGAACGTATCAAGACAGGACCTCTGAAGTTTTCGAATCAGGTCGCCTGGGGACGGCAGTATCTGATTTATGAGGGCCTGCTTGTCTGTCCACAACGCGGCGATTGGACACTCACAGACCGCGGTCAACTGACAAAACTCTCAATTGATGACGCAGCAGCCATTGCCAAAAAATGGGTCAAGCATCACAGCGAATTGCGCAAACAACGTAAAGGTGATCAACAAGAATCTGACGCAGCCAGCGACGCCGTGGATTCGGATCTTCCACCACTTGATGACTGGGGATCCGACACTTCGACACAA
>JAYVNW010000283.1:0-7250 GCA_043758225.1 Candidatus Kuenenia sp.
AACTTAGTCGAACGGCGTCACATTGTTTGCGAAATCTCATTTTTTGCGACGAACGCAACTTTTTCCAGAGGCACTTTGCGTCCAAACCTCGATGGGCCGACACAGCCTCTGCCTGGGCCGTGAGGCCCCGAAATTCGAATGAAGGCACCCAAAAGGCCCCGGAAGGCCGACACAGCAAAATGTGCTAACGTTCGTTATACAACGTTTTTGTTATACAGTTTTCTTTTCCATGGATGAATACTCGTTTTGCAGGGCGGCAAGCAGCTCTTCAATACGATTCAACTCATCGATGGGCGAATGCGTTCCCGGAAGAACGTGTGCATCCTGTAGAACGCCAATATTGAGCGTTTCGGATTTCACGTAGACCGGTCGAGCTCGCACTTGATCGTAGATTCGAATGACATATTCCCCAAGGATCGAAATTCCCAGAGCGTTAAGCGATCCAAAGAATGACGCAGTGATGATGACCGACGCCCAGCCTGGAATCGCCAGGCCCGTAAACAATCGATGCCAAAGCACGAATCCGATCGTACCTAAACAAACCGTAGCCGAAACACCTGCAATAACATAGAAGAATTTCAGTGGGAACGATGAGAACGAAAATACGGCCGTCTTGGCGAGCCGAACGAGTCCTCGCAATGAAACGCGGGGCATTTCGTCGTGCCGAGCGTCGCGTTCAACAGGAATACCCGTTTGCCGGAATCCTGCCCAGCTTCGCAGGCCAGGGAAGAATCTTTCGCGTTCTGGAAGTGAGAGAACAGCATCGACAACGGATCGATCCAGTAGTCCAAAGTTGCCGGCATCCGCTGGAATCGGACTGTCAGCAATGGCGTTGAGTACGCGATAGAAACTATAGAACAGTGCTCGTTTAGCAAGAGATTCTTTGCGGTTCGTGCGTTGGGCGTAAACAACGTCGTACCCGTTTTCCCACTGGTCGAGAAACCTGACAATCGCTTCAGGGTTGTCCTGCAGATCGGAATCCATCACGATAACGACGTCGCCCGTGGCATGTTCCAGTCCAGCATGAACCGCAGGTTGGTGACCGAAGTTGCGTGAGAGATGCACGACAACAATACGCCGATCGTTCGCCGCAAGCGCGCTGAGGTTTTCGTATGAACCGTCCGAAGATCCATCGTTGACATAGACGATTTCAAATTTCGTTGCGGGGAGTTCTAAAACGGCCACGACACGCCGATTCAATTCCTGCAGAATTGCTGTTTCGTTAAACACAGGCAAGACTACAGAAATTTTCGACGTGTGACGATCACGAATTCTACGAGTCGCCTGGGATTTCATTTCTGCAGAACTCCAACAAGCGAAAGTCCCGTGGGAATACTGAAGTTGCTAAGACACCAGCGTTCTGCCGCCGCTGCTGTCAGCAGAGCCCGATTGGTGAATGATGAAACAGCGGGGAAGTCAGGCTGGGTGCGGCGAGGGAACAACTTTTCCCAACCACGTACAGCAACAGCCGCCGGCATTGTAAAGCTGTTCCAGTAGTTCAGAAACGAGACTCTGAAGCCAGCCTCACTCGCGTGTCGCCGAAACTCGGCCGTGGTATAGCGACGAAAATGTCCGAGTTGTTCATCCCAGCGACTGTATAGCCACGGATGCGCTGGAACTGTGACAATGATCGCGCCGCCGTCTTCGAGTGCCGCGTGGGCATGACGCAACACGGTAACCGGATCTTCAACGTGTTCAAGAACATCCAGCAAAACGACCGCTCGCAGAGAAGATGAATCGACTGGCCACGGCTTTTCAAGGTCGTGGACTCGCACGTCTTCAATGCCTCGGTTGCGAACATGTTGAACCGATTCCGGCATCAGATCAAAACCGGTGACGTCGAAGCCAAGTTCATTGAATTCAACCAGATTGCGACCAGATCCGATACCGCCTTCGACAAGTCGTCCCGGAGGAGGGCAGTATCGTGTGATCAGTCGTGTGACTAGCTGTCGCTTGGCCACGTGCCACCAGTAGTTATCTTCAAGCGTCACCAGTTCCTGTAAATGGCTTGGATCCATTTGAAGTGCTCTCATATGCCGAAATTTTCGAAAATCAGGGACAGTGAGAACCTATCACATAGAATTGAACGGTGACTTTTGGAAACATGGACCAGCTGTATTCGCGACACAAAACGGGATTCTGTAACAATCATGCTGACGATGACGATTACACATCAGATTAAAAAAGCAGCGGACAAGGCGAGCGCGAATCGTACCAGCAATTTGTGCTGTATTGACAATCTCAGGCCGAGCCATGCGTCGACAAAGGTGCCTTTGGACAGTTATTGCTGTGTCCGAAATTCGGACGGCGTCATGCCCGTCGCAGAACGAAAAGCACGGGCAAAAGCGCTGTGGTCGTAAAATCCACAGGCATGAGCAATCTCGGACACGGATCGATTTGATTCGCGCAGCATGCGGGATGCGGCTGCGATTCGCGACTTGGTGATGAATTGGTTCGGAGTCAGGCCAAAGAGTCGTTTTGTCAGTCGAGCCAATCGCTGTGACGAAAGTTTGGAACGGCGTGCGAACCACGCGGGCGTTGTTTCCGATGCAAGATTTTGTTCAAACTCTTCAAGAGCACGTGCGAATCCTGATGGAATCTCGTGAGCCTCGACCGGGACGCGAACGTCTCGAGAGAAACCGATCAGACCCACAATGACATCAGCTGGATCAAAAATCGGCAGCTTCGTCGTCAGACACCAGACCGGATCATTCGGTCGATGCCATTGCATTTCGAGATGGTCAATCAGTGACCGTCCTGTCCGCAGAACTTTCTCATCCTGTTCAGTTGGGATTCGGCCAAAGTCGCCGAGGCAAATATCGCGAGGGCGTTTGCCGATGACTTGAGATTTTCTCTTCAAGCCATGCCTCGCAACGAGCGACTCGTTCACAGACAGATATCGCCCTGATGCGTCCTTGACGAAAAAGGCAACATCCGGCGACAGATCGAAAAGTCTTTCCAGCAACGAAACATCGACGAGCGAAACAGGTCGGCGCATAACAAGTTCGGAGTTTTCTGTGCGCGGTTTCACGGTTCGATGCAATTCTGAGCCAGGTATCGAGTGCTTGCGATCATAAACACTGACCGCAAGGCACTCTACCATACACACGATCTGAAGTCGCCATTCGCACTGCATCTGGGAGAAAAATGAAGCATGCGATTTTGAACGCATGCGTTTCACAAGTCTCGAATCTGCCGGAATACAGCAGATCCCAAACCTTGTGTAACCCAAGGGCTCATTGCTCTTCGAAACACTATACGAGACTGCGTCACAAAGGGCGAACCGTTCAATCCTGGATTTCCAGCCATACATGATCCAGTGTGGCAGGAAGTTCTGTCGTGCTGATCTTGAAACTCACACTAAGCTGATTGAACGCTGCTATCGACTGTGTGATATCGATTGAGAATTCGCTGTGCGCGTCGTTGAGGTTGGTGTTTCCGATGCGACTTGCTTCACAGACTTCAGCCGGATTGCTGTTAATGCGAACCTCGTGCGGTTGTTGATTCGCTTGGAGAATGATGCGCAGAATCGTATTCTGCTCAATTCCGGTGGGGCAATGGAAGCCTCGAAGCAGGAGAACTCCCGATGGATTTTCCGATCGCATTACTGAGTATGGCAATTGGCAATTGACCACGTCTCCGACGGGTTGAAATTTATCGTCGAGCTGCTGTGCGTCCCATGGGCCGGCGAGTCGGATCCTGTGAGCTTTCATGCCGTCTAGCTACCTGCAATCAGCTGAGTCAGGAACAGAGCGGGATCGGCAACAGGCTTTGGAGTGTCGCCTTCCCATTCGACCATTCCAGTGTGTTCGATCACAAACATGGCAGACCTGATTGGTGCGGTGGCTTCCTTTGTCGCCAATACGGCCGTTCCCCATTTGACAGAACTGGACCCAGGCTGGCCGGACCAGTTATCGCGAAGCACAGGGAATGGATAATTCTCCGCCTGAGATTTGAATTCCGGAGTCAGCGGCGTGGAGACCGCGATCAGCTTGATGCCCGTGCGTTTGATTGCAGGGGCGAATTGTCGAATCTGTTCCATCAACGGATCGCCGTTGAGTCCTTTCCGACCGTCAAAGAACACCAGCAGAATGCGATGGCGATTGAGGTAGCCCTGTAGTTGAGCCGGTCGTCCATTTTGGTCAAGCAATTGGAACACTGGCGCGGGGCGTTCATCGGTGACGGTCACCGCAATGTTCGTGACGTCACGCGGCGTCAGCATGCGCCATGTGGTGGTTGCGACCACAGCAAAAAGGAGACCGCTGAAGAATATTTCGCGAGGTTTCATGTTACAGTTTCGAATTGAGCGGGACAACAACGCAAAAAATGTTTTGTCGCGTGCAAGTAGTGTTTCAAACGCTCGATCTTTTGGCCAGCGTCATTGCATTCGCAAAACATCCAGCAGACGGTCGATGTCCGATCTGGTAGTATAAAGATGAGCTGACACGCGAAGAAAGCGACGACCGCTCCAGGATCCAACGGGGATTTCAATACGATGCTTATCTCGTAGCTCAATCTGCAAAGGATCCGGTGATCCATGATAACCGGGTTTCCAGCCCAGCGGTTGCGGCAGCTCAACAGCAGCCATGCTCACAAAATCAGATTCATCAGAAGTACAAAACTTTCCAACACCGGGCATTTTCAGGATTTCGCGTCTGGCGTAACTGACAAGATCATGAGCATGCCGGCGAAACAGTGCGAGACGTTCTGAGGTGAAAAACTCGACGGCATCGGCCATCGCCAGCAGTGGAGCCGGGTCGCGCGTGCCCAGCCAGTTTGTTCGATCTTTCCACGAGGCTGCTCGACCGGCAATACTTCCACTCCAGCTGACGACTGGGCTGCGAATGGAAGAGTGATGTCGCGGATGAACCCACAGGAATCCACTTCCAAACGGCGCGCACAACCATTTGTGACCACTAGCGCAGTAGTAGTCGCAGCCAAGATCGTTGAGATTCACGTCAAGCATCGCAATCGCATGCGGCCCGTCAACACAGACGGGAACATTGTGCCGTGCGGCCATTTGACAGATGGCTTTGATTGGCAGAATGCAGGCAGTTGCCGACGTAACGTGGCTGACGACGATGAGTTTTGTGTGCGGCGTGATTGCCGATTCAATTGCCGTGACGACTTCGTTGGGTGATGGTGGAAATGGCAAGATCGCCGTAACGAACTTTGCTCCTGATTCTCGGCATTTCGCCTGCCAGATATTTTTGACGGCACCATATTCATGATCATTCAGCAGGATTTCGTCGTCTGGCTGCAGATCGGCGCTGGCGGCGACGACGTTCATGGCCACGGTGGCATTGTCGATCAATGCCAGGCGATCGGTTTGAGTCTTCAGGAATTCGGCCAGCACAGCTGACGTACGCTCGAGTTCAATTTCCATTTCCTGGCAAAAGAATCGCATCGGTTGACGTTCCAGCCGTTGACTCCATGATTCCCGTGCCTGCTGAACACAAAGTGGGGAAGGGCCGAAAGATCCGTGATTCAGGTAGGTTGTGTCTGGATCGAGTTTCCAGAACGATGCCAACGTATGCTCATTGCTCACAAGCATGAAACTCCCGGAAAGACGATGCGGAAATTGAACGTTGCGCGGCCATTCATGAGGCTTCTGTAGTTTTGTAGCCACTGTCCCCAGAAGGTGGGTGGATTGGCGTGAAAAACAAACTCGACTCTCTGGCGCGCTTGGGTACCAATATTGCCTCAATTTTGCCACGCGGAGAATAGACTTAGCGGCGAAAGTGTATTCGATTAACCAGAGCTTGACTGGAATTCGATCGAAACAGCCTGGCAGCTTCCCGAATCCCAGCATTGGCTTTTTGAATTGGGATATCTGTTGTGGCGGCTAAACGCCTCGCCTAGACTTCCGCCAGTATTTTCGGCACAACGCCGGAAATCGTGCTCACTTTGCGTTTCAAACTCATTCAGCTTCAGCACGCAGGTAACAGGTAACAATGGCGAACTATTTCTTTACGAGCGAATCAGTCAGCATGGGACATCCGGACAAAGTGTCCGACCAGGTTTCAGACGGTATTCTCGATGCATTGCTGGCACAGGATCCAATGTCTCGCGTGGCGTGCGAAACACTTTGCACGACGGACCTTGTCGTTCTCGCCGGTGAAATCACAACCAAAGCACAAATTGATTATGCGGCTGTCGCTCGCAAAGTGATTCGCGACATCGGTTATACATCAGACGATATCGGTTTTAACGCGGATACCTGCCGTATCTTTCTGGCACTGCACAGCCAGTCTGGCGATATCGCTCAGGGTGTTGATCGTGACGGAGCTGGTGATCAGGGACTGATGTTCGGTTACGCGTGCGATCAGACAGAAGAACTAATGCCAGTTCCAATCGCGTACGCTCATCGTCTGATCAACCGTCTGGCTGAAGTTCGACTCAAAGGCGGAATCACCTGGTTGCGACCTGACAGCAAAAGCCAGGTCACTGTTGAATACGACGGCAGCAAGCCTGTACGCGTCGATGCCATCGTGATTTCAACTCAGCATGATGAAACTGTTACTCAGGAACAAATTGCTGATTACGTAAAGAAAGAAGTCATTGGCAAAGTCATCCCAGCCAACATGCTGGACAGCAACACGAAGTATCACATCAACCCCACGGGTCGCTTTGTGGTCGGCGGTCCACACGGCGATACAGGTTTGACCGGCCGCAAGATCATCGTTGATACCTACGGTGGCTGGGGTCGCCATGGTGGTGGAGCATTCTCTGGCAAGGATTCAACAAAGGTTGACCGATCGGCAGCTTACATGGGCCGTTACGTGGCGAAAAACATCGTCGCAGCAGGGTTGGCTTGCGAGTGTGAAGTTCAGCTGGCGTATGCCATCGGTGTGGCTGATCCCGTAAGTATTCGAGTTGACACTTTTGGCACCAACACGATTCCAGAAGAGAAGATCGAAAAGCTTGTTCGTGAGCATTTCCCGCTGACACCAAAAGGGATCATCGAACATTTGAAGCTGCGTCGCCCTGTCTTCCTGAAGACAGCTGAAGGTGGTCACTTTGGCCGCAGCGGTGACGGTTTCACGTGGGAAGTCACCGATAAGGCGGCTGCACTGAAAAAAGCCGCAACGTAGTACCTGAACTCCATCTTCCACCGGCACGGACGTAACGGTATGGACCCTCAGATCGAACGGCCAACGAACGAAATTGCTGACGCCCAAACTCAGCAACTTCGGCCTGAGGTTCATCGTATTATCGCTCAGGCCGCAACAGTTGCGCCTGTCGTGCGG